>JBILMZ010000025.1:0-22054 GCA_044375275.1 Micropepsaceae bacterium
GGCCGTCGGCAGGTGTTTGGGGTCGCTATTGATCGCATACCCGAAAAGGATCAGCTGCATCACGGGAATGCCGATGATCATCCCGAAGGTGAGCCGGTCGCGACGCATCTGAACCAGTTCCTTCAGGAACACGGCCACGATTCGCGCAATCGAAATGCGATCCATGCGGCTCACCCTGTGGTCTGGGCGCGATAGGGCGCCATCAGGTGGATGAACACGTCTTCAAGCCCGGGACGCGACTTGTTCCATCGATAGCCTGCGCGCTGCGCGTGGGACGCGGCAAGCGCATCAAGCGCGGCTTCGTCGGTGCCCGACACGTGCAGCATGGAACCAAAGACCGACACCTGGCTGATGTCGCTGCGTCCCTCGAGTTCCCGCGCCAGAGAACGAACGTCATCGCCAGAAACCGTCCATGTCGTCAGCCCTGCATGCGAGATCACTTCATCGACAGTCCCCCGGGCCAGAACCGTTCCATAGGCGAGATAGACGATCCTGTCACAGCGTTCGGCTTCATCCATGTAGTGGGTGGACACGAGCACGGTCAGGCCCTGGCCCGCCAGCACATGGATCTCATCCCAGAAGTCCCGGCGCGCCTGCGGATCAACGCCCGCGGTGGGCTCGTCGAGCAGCAGCAGTTGCGGGCGATGGAGGATGCAGGCGGCAAGTGCCAGCCGTTGCTTCCAGCCTCCCGACAGCTGTCCTGCAAGCTGGTTCTGCCGTTTCGTCAGGCCGAGGCGTTCGATGGCCGCATCAACGGCCGTGCGCCTGTCCTTCATTTCATAGACCCGCGCCACAAAGTCCAGGTTCTCCCGGATCGAGAGATCCTCGTAGAAGGAGAAGCGCTGGGTCATGTAGCCGACATTGCGCTTGATCTGCTCGGTCTCGCGGATGATGTCGTATCCAAGGCACGATCCGCTGCCGCTGTCGGGCAACAGAAGGCCGCACAGCAAGCGAATGGTTGTCGTCTTGCCGCTGCCGTTGGGCCCGAGGAAGCCCCAGACCTGGCCGCGCGGCACCTGGATGGCGAAGACGTTGACGACCTTCCGGCCGGAAAAGCTCTTGGTCAGTCCCGTGACGTCGATCGCAAGTGCCGCGGTCACGGCAGCACCACGTCGACGGGCTGGCCCGGGCTCAGGTGGACACCCGCGACCGGTTTGGCTTCAACCAGCCAGACAAGCTTCTCGCGCGCACCAACGCTGTAGATGACGGGCGGGGTGTATTCGGCGGTGGTCGACAGGTAGGAGATCTTCGCCTTGAGACCGTCCGGGCAGCCGTCGCAGCGCACGGTCACGCTGGCACCCGGCTTGATCCGGGCGCGCAGGGCCTCCGGCACGAAGAAGCGCAGGCGGATATTGCCGGGCGGAAGGATCTGGACGACAGCGCCGCCGGGCGGAACGAACTCGCCGGCATTGCGATACGTATCCTGTACGCGCCCGCTGACTTTCGAATGGATGCGCCGTTGCTGAAGCAGATACTCGGCGCGGGAGAGGCTGGCCTGTGCCGATTGAAGGACTGCACGCGCCGCAGTGACCTCGTCATCGCGCGCGCCTTTGCCGGCAAGGGAAAGATTGGCCTGCGCCTGTCGCACTTCTTCCCGCGCGGCTTCAACCTGTGACTTGCGGATGTCGAGGAAGCTTTGCGACACGAACTGCGTGTCACGCAGCGTGCGCGCCCGCCCATACTCCGCTTCTGCCAGCGTCTGCGCAGCCGTGGCGCGCCTGACCGCAGCCTCCAGCGCGTTCAGCTCATCCGGACGGCGCCCCTTCTGCAGGTTATGGAGTTGCGCCTTGGCCTGCAGCACGGAAGCCGCGGCCTGGTTCCGCTGTGCCACCTGCACATCGGCATCCAGCGTGAACAGGGGATCACCGGCCTTCACCGTCTTGCCGCGTTCAGTGAGCACTTCGGTGAGCCAGCCACCTTCGGGCGCGGCGATACTCACATATTCGCCTTCGACATAGCCGTTGGCGACGTGCTCGCGCTCTGCACTGCAGGCCGTGAGCAGCAGCGCCGCCAATCCGGCCATCACCAGGACACGCCTCATGACCCACTATCCTTTCTGATGCCGCGCATGAACATGCGGATGTGCTGTTCGACGAAGCCTGCGTCCGGAAAAGTCGCCTCGTTCTCGCGTTGGAACGTTGTCTTCCAGATTGCGGTGAAGAGCAGGGGGGCCACCGCGGCATACGCCGCCTGAAGCGGATCGACCGGCATGAACACGCCGCGCTTCACGCCGGCCTCGATGATGGCTGCGAGCTGGGTGACAGCGGGTTCGATCACGTTGTTGCGGTAAATGTCGGCGAGCCTGGGAAAGCGACCGGCTGCCGCGATGACGAGGCGGGGAAACCGCGACAGGCGCTCATCCCGGATGAACGTTCCCGCAAGCTGCAGGAAGCGCTCGAGCAGCATCTCGGGCGGCTGGTCCGGGTCGTTTGTCACTTGCTGGAGCAGGGCGAGGTTGGCCTGGGGCACGCTGCGCACGAGCGCGTCGAACACGTCTTCCTTGCTGTGGAAGTAGAGGTAGATCGTCCCCTTCGTCACCCCCGCGCGTGCCGCGATGTCCTCGAGGCGCGCGGCTTCAAAGCCTTTCTCGAAGAACTCCAAAAGGGCGGCATCCAGCAGCTCGGCGGGCCTGGAATCCTTGCGTCTCTGCCAGCGTTGGGACTTTTGCGTGCTCACGACCGTCTCATTAATAACTGACTGGTCATTAAGTACTATGTCGCGGCGTCGTGAACAAGATTAACAACTGAATAATCTGAAGCTTTGGGTAACGGATTGAAATCGTTAGCTATTTTTGTGGCGGAAATCTGACATGCGCGCTGTGCAGACCTCTCATGCACCCAGTGCAGTTGATTTGTCAGTATTGCAAACTACATACTAGTGACCAGAGCAGGAAAGAACGGGCCCCCGCCAGACCAGGCAGGCCCCCACAGAAGGAGAGAAAGCCATGAAACTGACGACCGTGATGATCGAGTGGTCCGCAATTGCGATCGCCCTCTACACGATGATCGCCGTGGCTAGCCCCGCCCTCGGCACCAATTAATCCCCGAACCAGAACCCGACCCGGACCTTAAAGAAGGAATTCCACCATGACCGCACTGACCTTTGTCATCCAGCTTTCAGCCATCGTCATCTCGACACTGTTCGCGATCTCGGTGCTGAGCATCGGCTGAACGACCTGAAAGGCCCCGACCAGGGCCTTTCAAGGACTGCTCAAGGGGGCCCGCGGCGAATGAGAAGCCGTCGGGCCCCTTTCTCGTTCACGGCTTCATCCAGAACGATGTGACCCTCGCTCTGGCACAGATGCCGGAGGTCAAGCGGCGCCAGTGCGTCTGTCACGGTGACGGCAATCAGCGCGCCCTCGATGCTGCGCCGCAGCGCACGGCGCGTGAACAGGGCGGGCATTGGACACTTCAAACCCGTGAGATCAACCTCTTCGGCGTCTGCCCACATCCGCTGAACTTCTCCGGCAGCAAATTCCATAGTTTCCGCGATCCCGACTTGACCATTTGCCGTGCCACCACGTAAGTCGATTTGGCACTGAAATGGCAACACAAACAGCGGGATGCATCACTTGGCAGGCTTGTTCGGAAAGATTGCACGCGAAGTTCGTCTGGTCTCGAACATGGCCGGCCTGCTGGGTCGCATCGGGAAGATCAAGCCGGATTCGCCCCACACGGTGGCTGACATCCTGGAGCGCTGGGCCAGGGATCGCCCGGACAACGTCTCGATCGTGTTCGAGGACAAGACCTACACTTACCGGGACCTGGAAGAAAACGCGCGCCGCTACGCCCACTGGGCCCGCTCCCTGGGCCTCAAGCACGGCGACGTCGTGGCGCTGCTCATGGAAAACCGGCCGGAATACATCTTTGCCTGGAGCGGGTTGATCAAGCTGGGCGTGACGGTCGCCCTCATCAACACGAACCTGCGTGAACGCGCACTCGCGCACAGCCTCACCATTTCAGGCGCGAAGCATGTCGTGCTGGGCAGCGAACTCGCGGACAACTACGCAACCGCGCTCGATGACCTCGCCGAGAAGCCAACCGTCTGGGCAACGGGCGGCAGGGTTCAGGGTTCCAATGACCTGGACCAGACACTGGCGCAGCAACCGGTGACGGCATTGCCTGCAGACATCCGCGCGGCCATGAAGGCGCGCGACAAGTGCTTCTACATCTACACGTCAGGCACGACTGGTCTGCCCAAGGCGGCGAACATGAGCCACCAGCGCATCCAGACCATGATGCACAGCTTCGCCATCGCAATGCGCTCGACCGAGAAGGACCGCATGTATGTCGTGCTGCCGCTCTATCACTCGGCCGGCGGCGTGTGCGCCATCGGATCGACGCTGACCGTCGGCGGTTCTGTCATCCTCAAGCGCAAGTTCTCGACCACGCAGTTCTGGGAAGACTGCGTGAAGTACCAGGCCACGCAGTTCCAGTACATCGGCGAACTCTGCCGTTACCTGCTGAACGCGCCGCCTCATCCCCTTGAGCGCAAGCACAGCCTGCGCGTCGTGATGGGCAACGGACTTCGCCCTGAAATCTGGCCTGCCTTCCAGGACCGCTTTTCCATTCCCTGGGTGATCGAATTCTACGGCGCAACCGAAGGCAACGTCGCGCTGGTGAATGCCGACGGCAAGGTTGGTGCGATCGGCCGTGTGCCAGACTACATGCGCAACGTCATCAAGACGCGCCTTGTGCGCTTCGATATCGAGCACGAGGCACCGATCCGCACCGCCCAGGGCTTCTGCACGGAATGTGCCCCTGACGAAGTGGGCGAGGCTATCGGCAAGATCGATGATCAGCGTGGCCGTTTCGAAGGTTACTCAAAGGGTGCCGACACGGAGAAGAAGATCCTGCGCGACGTCTTCGAAAAGGGCGATGCCTGGTTCCGCACCGGCGACCTGCTGCGGCGCGACGCCGAGGGTTACTTCTACTTCGTCGACCGTATCGGTGACACGTTCCGCTGGAAGGGCGAAAACGTGGCGACATCCGAAGTGGCCGAAGCCATCTCCGTGTTCCCGGGCGTGAAGGAAGCCAATGTCTACGGCGTGAAGGTTCCCGGCACGGACGGCCGCGCCGGGATGGTGTCCATGGTGGCAGCGCCGGACATCGACCTGCTTGTGTTCAAGTCCCATCTGGAACGCAACCTGCCAGCCTATGCCCGTCCGATCTTCGTGCGCCTGCAGAAGGAGATGGAAGTCACCGGCACCTTCAAGCACCGCAAGGTGGAGCTCGTGAAGGAAGGCTATGATCCGGCAGCGGTAGGAGACCCGCTCTACTTCCTCGACCCCGTCACCTCACAATATGTGAGCCTGACAAAAGAGCTGCACGACCGCATCAACGCCGGCGAGATCCGTCTTTGACGGACGCCTACGAGTTCACGAGCGATGCATCCAAGGTTGATGTGTCGCTCGTGCATCGCTGGCTGAGCGAGGAGAGTTACTGGGCCAAGGGCATACCGTTGGAGATCGTGTCGCGCTCGATCAGCAATTCCCTTTGCTTCTCGATCCTGCATCCGGCCGAAGGGCAGGTCGGCTTCGCCCGCGTGATCACCGACCGCGCAACATTTGCCTATCTCGCCGACGTTTTCGTCCTCGCGCCACATCGGGGCAAGGGTCTGTCAAAGCGCCTGATGACGTTCATTCAGGCGCATCCTGACCTGCAGGGCCTGCGCCGCTGGCTCCTCGCTACCCGCGATGCCCACGCGCTCTACGCACAGTTCGGCTTCGTCCCACCAGTCCCGGGCCGCCTCATGGAGCGCGTCAACCCGAAGGTCTACGAAGAGTTCTAGCGGCATCACAATTTCACTGTCATCCCGGCCGTTACACGAGCTCAACTGCGAAGCAGTTGATCGCGAGTGTTAGAGCCGGGACCCAGAGCCGCAGCTCAAACCGGAGCAACTGTCAGCTCTGGGTCCCGGATCGCAAGCTTCGCAGCCGCTCTCCGTTGGAGAGCGGGCTCAGCTAGCGTCCGGGATGACAATGTGAGCTCACTCCGCCGCCGGCTTCTTCGACTTCGCAGCCTGCTCCTGCGTGTGCTTCTGCACCGTCGCCATCGCAGCCCCGATCGCCGCGCCGATGAACGTGTCCTTGTTCGAGCCGACATCGTTGTAGCTTTCGATGCGGTTCGAGTTGACGTTGTTGATCACCGGCTGCACGTGGCGCTGCCACAGCTCATACGACTTCTTCGTGTTCTCGAAGTTGGCCCAGTTATGCGCGAGCTGCAGGAAGGCGCCGAACTCGCCCTGCTTCGCCTGGAGGCGGCGGATCTGGGCGATGGCGTCATCCGGCGTACCGACGACGATCGTGCCGTCCTTGATGCCCTGCATGACGGGGTCGACGCTGCGGTCGAGGTTCGGGTTGATCGGACTGATGTGCTGGAAGTAGTCGGCCCACTTCTGGTAGCCGTATCTCACATTGTCTATCGCCTGCTGCTTCGTCTCGGCGATATGCACCGGTCCGACGAGACGCAGCTTCTCCGGATCCATCGTCCGACCGTTTTCGGCAGCAACGTCGTTCGCGATCTTCCAGTTGATGCCAAGCGCGTCATATCCGCCAGACTGCGTCGCCGCCACGCACAGCATGCCAAAACCATGGCGTCCCGCAAGCTTGCCGCCCGAGGGCGTCATGCTGGAAGCCACGCAGATTTCCGGATGCGGCCAGGTATAGGGCTTCAGCTGGCACGATGCGTTGGAGAGGTTGAACCATTCCGTCTTCTTCGTGACACGCTCGCCATTGAAGAGCTTCAGGATCACTTCAAGCCCTTCGACCATGCGGTCACGCTGCGTGTGCGGATCGATGCCGAGCTGGAACGCGTCCGACGGCAACAGGCCAGGTCCCACGCCGAACATCACGCGCCCGCGCGTCTGGTGGTCGAGCTGGATCATGCGGTTCGCGACGGTCAGCGGGTTGTGGTAGGGCAGCGAAACGACGCCGGTGCCAAGCCGGATGCGCTTCGTGCGCTCCGCGGCCGCGGCGATGAAGAGTTCAGGCGAGGCGATGATCTCGTAGCCAGCCGAATGATGCTCGCCAATCCACGCTTCGTCATAGCCAAGCCGATCCAGATGCTCGACGAGTTCAAGGTCGCGGTGGATGCAAAGCGTCGGATCCTCGTCCAGCGGATGGAAGGGCGCGAGGAAGATGCCGTTTCTGAGTTTGATCGCCATGAAAGTCAGTCCTGTTATTGATTGGCAATGCCGGATGCCTGCAATACTGTCAGCCAATCCGGACATTGACAACTGAAGTGATGAACATGCGCGCAGCCGTTTTCAAGGAAGTAGGGAAGCCTCTCGTCGTCGAGAACATCGACGCGCCGAAATGCGGGGCAACCGATCTCATTCTGAAAGTGTGCAATTGCGGAATCTGCGGATCCGACCTGCACATGACCGAAGCCACGTCGATCCAGCCACTGCCAGGTGGCTCCGTCATGGGTCACGAATTTGCCGGAGAAGTCGTGGAAGTAGGCTCCGCCGTAAAGGGTAAATGGAAGGAAGGCGACCGCGTTGCGGGCTTTCCTTACATTCGTTGCGGCGCGTGCGCCGGATGCCGCGAGAGCGGCGGCGGCTTCAGCGTATGCGAAAAGGGAATCAGCGTCGGCCTCGGCCAGAGCCACGGCGCCTATGCAGAATACGTGCGCATCGGTGCAAGCGGCGCGCACCGCCTGCCAGACATTGTGAGCTTCCAGGAAGGCGCGATGGTCGAACCGCTCGCGGTTGGCCTGCACGCCGTCGACAAGGCGCAGATGCCGCGTGGCGCGACGGTGCTCGTGATCGGCGCAGGTCCAGTCGGCCTCTCCGTCATGCTGTGGGCCAAGTTCCTTGGTGCACGCCATGTCATCGTCAGTGACCGCGCCCCGCTGCGAGCGAAGATGGCGGCACGCTTTGGTGCGACGGATGCCATTGATCCGTCAAAGGCATTGATCCCTCAGGTCGAGGCCATTGCAGGTAACGGCCCGGAATTCATCTTCGAATGCGTCGGCGCACCAGGCATGATCAACGAAATCATGATGATGGCGCCGCGCAACTGCAAGATCATCGTGGCCGGCGTATGCCAGCAGATGGACATGATCCTGCCCTTGATGGGCGTCGTGAAGGAATTGTGCCTGCAGTTCGTGCTTGGGTACCGCCCGGCAGATTTCGACTATGTCATTGACATGATTGCGAAAGACCGCGTCGACGTCGAGCACATGATTACCGATGTCGTAAACCTTGATGGCTTGCCGGCCGCGTTTGACGCTCTGCGCAAACCGGTGCATCAATGCAAGGTAATGCTGCAGAACTGACACCGGAGCATGCATGGATACGAGCGCCATCCCGTTCATCTGGGCCGACGTGCCCGGGCACGCGGCCTTCTTGCTGATCGCCATCTCGTATTATCTCACGAACATCTACTGGCTGCGCGTGATTGCGGTGATCGGCCTGTCGCTCGAGATCGTCTACTTCAATCTCGCTGGCGGTGCGATGCACGCCGGAATCGCATGGGACGTCATTTTCATCGCCATCAACCTCTGGCAGATCTACTGGCTCGTGGACGAAAAGCGGAAGTTCCGGAAAGTACAGGACGCACATCTCCTGCGGCAGGGCGTGTTCGCGGGCTTCAGTGACGGCCAGCTCGCACGCCTCGTCATGTCAGGACAGTGGAAGGATCTCGACCCGGGCACGGTGCTGACCCATCAGGGACAGGAAGTGGCTGCGTTGACACTCATCTGCGATGGACATGCCATCGTTGATGTCGGCGGCAACATCGTGGCTCAGCTGACAAACGGAGCCTTCGTGGGCGAGATGGCGTTCGTCACCGGCAAGCCGGCATCCGCAACCGTCATCGTCGAGCAGCCCACGCGTGCCTTTGTTTTCGAGATGGCAAAACTGCGCAAGCTTGTCGACACGGATGAGTCAGTGGCGATGGCCATCCACCGCGTGGTCGGTCGCGACCTCGCCTCGAAGCTGCAGCACCGCAATGACGTGCGGACCGGCACCGCCTGACGCTGGCTACACGCCGACGCGGGAATCCGGCAGGTCACGCCAGGCCGTCTCGCGCGTATAGTCCTCAACCGCACTTGCGACCTCATTCCCGCCGCCAAACACGACGTGTTTTGGCTGATCGGATTTACGCTGCGGCCAGGCACTGCCGTCGATCACTGGTGCCCCACTGCGGGCAAACGACGCCCACGCCTGCATCATGCTGCGGTTGATCGCATCGGCGACGTCGCCCTTGCCGAAGAAATTGTCGGGCCCCTTGAGGCTATGCGATCCAAACACGAACCCGAGTTCGATGGCATGGCACGAGCCAAACACCCCGCCGACCGCAGGCGATCTCCAGTCAAACCTGTACGCATACACAGGGGCAACCGCCGACTGCGCATCGAGCAGCCGGGCTGTGGGCTCACGAAACGCCCGCAGCGTCTGCATCTCCACGTAACGCTCATAGGGTAAAGTTGCGCCGCTCGCCGCGATCAGAGTGGGACCATGTTCGCCGAACATGCGCTCCGCCCAGCGCTGCAGGCGAGCCTCATCCATCGCCTGGATCTTGGGGTCGAGCGCCGTCCAGAGCCTCCACTCTTCCTGCGTCGTTCCCGCGATCAGCGGAACGCCGCGCGCGGATCCGTTGCGAATGGCTTCGATCGGAACCGAAGGGAGAACATTGCCATCAACCACGGGCTGGAAGGCCATGGTTCCAAGTTTGTGCGGGTCCTGCAGATTGTCGACTTCATTGAGGAGGGTGAGCTGTGCCTTCAGCAGCACCTCAATCGGCGCATCTTCGAGCGCCGCAACACCAAGCCCCGTGTGCCGGATGAACACCTCGGCAATGCGGCTTGCATGATCGCGCGTATGCGAGAAATGCCCGCCGCCACTCTGGCAGATCGCCTTGTGGAACAGGCCCTGCGCCTGCGGGCTGGCCATGAGCGAGACGACCGACATGCCGCCGGCACTCTCTCCGAAGATCGTCACATTGGAGGGATCGCCGCCAAAGCCCGCGATGTTGTCCTGCACCCAGCGCAGCGCCGCGATCTGGTCCATCAGGCCTTCGGAGCCACCCGCGCCAATCTTGCCACCGGTGACGTCCGCCAGACGCAGGAATCCGAAACTGCCCAGGCGATAGTTGATCGTGACAACCACCACGTCGCCGCTCTCGCTCAGGTGCTGCCCATGATAGAGGCCAAGGCTTCCCGCACCGGTCGTGAACGCGCCGCCATGAATCCAGACCATCACGGGTCGCTTCCGGCTGTCACACGCCGGCGTCCAGACGTTCAGGTGAAGGCAGTCTTCGCCTTGCGTGCCACCGCCCGTGCCAAGGAGGCCCTGTAGCTGTGTCGGGTTCTGCGGCGCCATGTGGGCATAGTGCCGGGCAGGGCGTGTGCCGCTCCACGGTGCCATGGGCTCGGGCGCATGCCAGCGGCGCGCCGTGGCGAACGGAATACCCTTGAACACGCAAACGCCACCGCGCTGCGCGCCTTCAAGCTTCCCGCAGGCGGTATCGGCAACAACGGCAATGGATTCAGGCGAGTTCATGGAAGTCTCCGTTCAGGCTGGCATGACCATAAAGCCGGCGCGTGGAAAATGCACGACCACGTCACCCACCTCGGGCACGCTGCGACGAATGGCGATTTCATGCGCGTTCGAGAACACGATTTCGCCAACGACCGGATCGCGGCCATAGTCGTCCGCCATCACGCTGACGCGGTCACCTGGCTTGCGTCCATTGGGGTCGAACCCGTCCGCAGGGCCCACCGGCGTCGGTGTGGCTGTGCGCGCAATGGCAAGCGCCTCCTTGGAATCCATCGGCGTGTAGGTGCCATGTCCAAGCGCCTTCACGCGCGCGTACCACGCCGACACAAGCGGGAATTCCCTGAGCAGGCCGTCAGCGATGGCCGACAGCGGCCCGCTGAGGAACCAGATGTTCATGTGGCAGTGCGCATCAATGACGGAGGGTGTGTCGCCGCCAAGGAAGGGTTTGCCGCTGGCCAGGCTGTCACTGATCATCGCTGCATGCGCGCGCCACTGGTCGCGGAACATCGGGCTGGCCGCCTTCATCATCGTGTAGTCGAAGGGCCGGTCAGGGAACATCTTCTCTCGGTCCTTCTTGAACTCTTCAGGCACCATGGGGCCGATCTCACCGAAGATGATCGGAACAGTGGCCTGGAAGAATGGCCTGTCCGTCCAGAAGCCGAGCCCGTAGGAAAGCCCGCCATCGCGCACGATCCTTGTCTCCGGAAAGCGGCGCTCCAGTTCGCGGATGATGAGCTGCGTGTCGCAATAGATGTCCGCGCCGATCTGCATCACGGGCGTCTTGCGATAGCCACCCGTGAGCGGCATCAGGTCCGGCTTCGGCATCATGCTGGGGATTTCCACCGATCGCCACGCTAGCTTCTTCATGCCGAAGATCACGCGGATCTTCTCGGAGAAGGGCGACGTCCAGTAGTGATGGAAGATGATCTCGGTCATGGGGCTCACTTGAATTCGTTGGAGAAGCGGATGGTGTCGGCCTTGATGCCCTCGAGCACAACGTCGAGGCCGCCCGAGCGGATCATCCACTCGAGGCGGTGGTCACGGTATTCGCGCTTGAACAGGCGCTGTCGGACGGCTTCGCCGACCATGACCATGCCCTTGATGGACTCCGCCGCCGCCTCGGCCGTCTTTGCGACGGAGGGGCGGGCATTGGCGCGGGCCTGCCACTGGCCAAGCTTCGACGAAGCGGATGGTCCGACGCCAAGTCCCGCCGATCCGTTGATATAGGGAATGACGGAAAGGTCGGCCCAGCCAAAGCTGTCACCGCAGAGCCAGGTCTGGTCACCCAGTTGCCGTTCAAGCCACGCAAAGAAGTCGCGCGCCTGGCCGGCCGCGCGGGCCTCGATCACGCGTGCCCGTTCACCCTCGGCACGCTTGAACCAGCGCAGCTCGCCCAGCCCCCAGTTGATGGGTTCGTAAAGCGTGTCCATCGCATCCTCGATCATGCGCGCCTTGGCGCGCAGCTTCGGATCCTTCGGCAGCATGGGTGGTGTCGGGAAGCTGTCCTCGATGTACTCAAGGATCACCGTAGAATCGAACACCGAGAAATCGCCATGCACGAGGGCTGGGACCTCGCCGCGCGGGCTCGCCGCAAGGAAAGCATTGTCGACCTGGCCCGTGCCGATGGCCGTGGGTGTTCTGAGCGCGAAGTCGACACCCTTTTCGTAGAGCGCGATCTTGCACTTCTGCGCATAGGGAGACAGCGGATGCTCGTAGAGGATCAGGCCTGACATGGGGTATACCGGGTTGTAGAAATGGCGATGATCTGCAATAGCACAATCGCGCAATCAATCGAGAGGGAGGTCAGGCATGGAGCCGGTATACGGCGTGGATCCGCGGGCACTCGACGTGGAAAAATCCTGGGGTTCGATACTGGTGCGGCCTCTCAGCCGCAACGACAGGTCGCAATGGGACCGCCTCTGGACGCTCTATCTCGAATTCTACAAGACAGAACTTCCCGGCGCGCAATACGACCTGACCTTTGAACGCCTGCTGGATCCCGGCGAACCCATGTTCGGCTATCTCGCCGAGAAGGACGGCCAGCCGCGCGGCCTCGTGCACATCATCCTGCACCGGTCGGCCTGGATCGACGGCCCCTCTTGCTACCTGCAGGATCTCTACGTCGACAGCGACCTGCGCGGAACCGGCATGGGCCGCGCGCTGATCGAGCACGTCTATCACGTCGTCAAAGGCTTCGGCGGCACCCGCGTCCACTGGCTGACCCAGGACACAAACGAAACCGCCCGCCACCTCTACGACCGCGTGGCAAAGAACCAGGGCTTCATCCAGTACGTCAAAGCCCTCTAAAATCTCCCCCAAAGCAAAGCTTTGGGGGAGTGGGTCAGCAAAGCTGACCCGAGGGGGGCAGCGCTGGTATTTGAAAACGCAGTTTTCCGCGCGTTCGCGTCTTCGCGTGAGAATTTCCTTTAGCACGAAGCGCCGCCCCCCTCGTTCGCTGCGCGAACACTCCCCCAAAACGCTGCCGCGTTTTTGGGGAGAGAGAGTGGCTTATCATCCGCGCCTGCGCTGCCAGATCTCGCCCATCAGCGCGAAGAGTTCGGCTGGATTGGGTGGGGTGTGGTCGTGCGCAAACTCGCGATAGAGCGACGCGACATTGACGGCGATCCGCTCCGCGTCTCCCCACGAGTCATAGTCGCCGAGCGCAATGTCATGCGCCGCATCACGCGCGCTCAAGCCCGCATCGAAACGCTTGCGCGCCTCATCCCGGATGTAGCCGAGATATGATTGCACGGCCTTCACGCCGCGCTTGTCCGTGACAGGCCCATGACCCGGCACGATGGTCTCGCAGTCAAGCGCGATGATGCTGTCGCAGGCCTCGATCCAGTTGCCGACTGGGCCGGCCCACATGATGGGTGTCCCCTCAATGAACAGTATGTCGCCCGTGAACACGGTCCGGTCTGACGGCACATGCACCAGGATATCGCCGCCCGTATGCGCAGGTCCCACTTCGATGAGGTCGACGCTCTTGTTGCCAACCTTGCGCTGCAGCCGGCCCGAGAACGTCGTCGTCGGAAGCGTGGGCGTGATGCCTTCAAAGTCGAACGCGCCAAAACAGTGCTTGAGATACTCACCGGTCAGTCCAAGGCCAGGCGCCGCCTTCAGGAAACCCGCAAGCAATGTCGGCTGCTCGCGCTTCATTTCCTCTGCCGCATGGGCCGAGGCGATGATCTCCGCGCCGTGCACGCATTCATTGCCGTAGCAGTGGTCGCCATTGTGATGCGTGTTCACGAGCGTGCCGATCTGCGCCGCCGCCTTCGGAGCTGCATCGCGCATGGACGCCAGCATGTCCCGCGTCAGGTGGAGGTCAAAGAGCGTGTCCACAAGCAGGGACTGGTCGCCATCCGTGATCAGGCCTGCATTCGACCATCCCCATGATCCATCAGGCTGGAGATAGGCAAAGGTCCCATTGCCAAGGTCTGTCAGACCCTTGCGATAGGCAAATCCGGGCTTGGCGAGTGACATGAGTGGAATCCTCCGGCAGATGGGCATGCGCTGGAACGGCGCAAGGCGGAGGCAGCGTAGTACGAAAGCGCGGGGCGTTTCAAAGTCTGGCGGGCACAAAAAGAAACCGGCGCCATGGCCGGGAAGGCCATGACGCCGGAATTCACTCAGCAGCTGGTCGCATCAGGTGGCAAAGCCACCCTCTGCGGGCCAATCAGCCCGCGCGAAGATTGACGGCCTTCGGGCCGCGTGCGTCCTGCTCGGTGTCAAACGAAACCGTCTGACCTTCCGTGAGGGCGCGCATGCCAGCCTGCTCAACCGCAACAGCGTGGACGAATACGTCCTTGCCGCCGCCGTTCGGCGTGATGAAGCCAAAGCCTTTGGCTGTGTTGAAGAACTTTACGACACCTGTGTAGGTAGCCATGGGATATTTCCTTGCAATGCAAATGGGTTCCGCCCGGGCAATATGCCTGAACGACGTGAAAAGCTTTAATGTCGTGGGTCTGGAACCGGTCTGCGCGCGGGGGAAACCCCAGCGTGTATGGATCCGCACTTCACAAATGTGCAGCAGTCACAGGGCACATATAGGAGTTTGCCAGTGACAATGCAAGGGGCGCCCCCGCTGAAAATTAAGGGGACATAATAAAACGGGGAATTCGCGCGGTTCTGCGCCAATTCCCGGGTCAGTTGCGCCCGATCTGCACCTACTTGGCCGGCAGTCCCTGCTCGAGGAATCGCTCGGCGACGGCCGCATAGAGCGCGATGCCGTTGGCCATGGCATTCTCGTCGAGCATCATGCGGTTCGAGTGGCAGGGCGCGGCGTGGTGGTGGTCGCAGCCCTCGGGCGCAACACCCAGGAACACCATGCAGCCGGGAATGCGCTGGAGCACATAGGACCAGTCTTCGGCGCCCATCACGGGGGCGGGCGCCGGAACGAAACCGCGCTCGCCGAACATGGACTGGGCCACGTCCTTGGCCAGGTGCACCATGCGCCCATCATTGACGGTGACGGGATAGCCCTCGCGGAAGCTGGCGGTCGCCTTGGCGCCATGTGCATCGGCAAGTTTCTCGATCAGCTGGATGATGCCGGCCTTTGCGGCCTTGCGCGCCCCTTCGGAGACAGACCGCAGCGTGCCTTCGATCTCGACCGTTTCCGGAATGACGTTGTTCGTGGTGCCGCCGGCAATGCGCGCGATGGTCAGGATGATGGGGTCGAAGGCATTGATGCGACGCGTGACGAAGGCCTGAAGCGCCATCACGATCTCGCAGGCGATCGGCATGGGGTCGAGCGCCAGGTGTGGCGTCGAGGCGTGACCGCCGCGCCCGATGATCTTCGCATTCAGCACGTCGGCCGACGCCATGAACGCGCCTTCGCGCGAAGTGAACATGCCGGTGGGAACATTGGGCGTAATGTGCAGGGCGAAGGCGCCATCCGGTTTCGGATGACGATCAATCAGCCCGTCCTCGATCATGCGCAACGCACCGAAGTGTCCTTCCTCGCCGGGCTGGAACATGAACTTCACGGTTCCCGCAAGCTTCGAGCGGTTCTTGTGCAGCAGCTTCACGGCGCCGGCCAGCATGGCCGTGTGCGCATCATGACCGCAGGCATGCATGCGACCCGGCTCCTTGGACTTGAAAGGCAGGTCGGTATCTTCCGGCATGGGCAGCGCATCCATGTCACCGCGCAGCAGGACCGTGCGTCCCTGGGTCGGTCCCGCGAGGGTGACGATCATGCCGGAAGAAGAGGGGCCTTCCTCGTAGGTGACATCAAGCCCGGTGAGCGCCTCGCGGACGGCGGCCACGGTCTTGGGCAGATGCAGGCCAAGCTCCGGATGTTCGTGGATCTTGCGGCGCAGCGTGACGGTTTCCGGCAGCAGGTCCTTCGAGCCCTTGATCCACGTTTCGAGCTTGTCCACGAGCATCTCCCTTATCTCAGACTTGTCAGGCCGCCATCGACGGCAATGGTTTGACCGGTAATGTACGCCGCCTCGTTGCTCAGAAGGAAGAGGGCAGCATAAGCCGTCTCCCATCCGGTGCCCTGGCGGCCGAGGGGCACAGGCGTCTTGGCGCGGCCGGGTCGTCCCTGCGTCGCAGCGCGTCCGATGGAGGTATCCATCAGGCCGGGCGCCACGATGTTCACCCGGATGCCCTGCCGTTCGCCCTCGATCCCGGCGTGCCGCATGAGCCCGCCCAGCGCAGCCTTCGACGCATCATAGGCCGGCAGGCGGCTTCCCGGCTTGATCGAGGCAATGGACGAGACAAGGACGATGGAAGAACCTGGCGTCATCACGGGCATTGCGGCCTTGAGCGTCAGCATCGCGCCGCGCAGGTTGATCGCAAAGACCCTGTCCCAATCTTCTGCCGTGGTCCCCGCAAGCCATGGTGCGCCCACGCCCACACCGACATTGTAGACAATGCCGTCCATCCCCTTCATGCCGGCATGAGCCTCTTGCACCATGCGAGCCACGTCATCCGGCTGGGCCACATTGGCTTCGACAACAAGCGCGCGATTGTTCTCGCAAGCCTGTGCTGTCTCCTCGGCGCTTTGCCGGATCCGGTCGGCTACGGCCACCTGTGCACCCTCTCGGGAAAACAGCACGCACATCGCACGTCCATTGCCGACCGGCGGATCCGAGAGGCCACGCGTGTCCTGACCGCCGCCAACAACAAGGATGCGCCGGCCCGCCAGGCGTCCACGCCCCGGAGCCTTTCCCTCGGACTCTGCCGGCAGGGAGACGGTCCGCTCTTCACTCATCACTTCGCCTTCTGTGAGTCAGGAAACTGCACCGTTTTGGTGCCAGCCGGTTCAATGTCGATATCGTAGGTCTCCAGAAACCGGCTGACCATCATGTAGAAGCCGATCGTGACCGTGAGTTCCTGCATCTCCTGCAGCGACAGCTTCGCGCTCAGCGGCTTGAACGTGGCATCGCCGGCCCGGACGTTCAACACCACATCATCCGTATAGAGCATGACGAGCTTCTGCATTTCGTCCAGCGCGGGATGCGTCGGACCTGCATGCATGGCCTCGATGAGGGCCTCGCTCATGCCGAGGTCGCGACCGATGCGCTCGTGCTGGTGGACTTCATACTTGGCCTTCGACAGCACGCCGACGCGGATGATGGCAACCTCGCGCAGGATCGGATCCAGCTTCGACCGGAACAGCAGGTAGTTCCCCAGTTTCAGGAACGCGGGGAGCAGGCCTTGCCCGCCGGCCAGCATTCGGAAGATGTTCAGCGGCGCAAGCTTGCCGAGTGCTTCCTTCGCATCTGCACTCAGCGTTGCGGGGTCAGGGTACGGGACGCGGGCCATGACGGATTCTCCAGTTGCTGCCGGTTGATTTCCCGCACACTAGCCTTTGTTCGCGGGGCTTCACAATCGCCATTGCCTCTGCCGAAAGCCACGCTAGATTGCACCAAAATCCGAAAACGTCTGGGAGGACTTGATGTACGACTTCAACGGTCTGAATTCGCTCGCCGATATCACGCGGCAGCAGGCACGCCAGCGCGGCAACTCGACGGCCTTCTGGTTCGAGGGCCGCGAGACGACGTTTGCGGAGTTCGACCGCAATGTCAGCCGCGTCGCCAATGGCCTGATCGCGCTGGGGCAGAAGCCCGGCGCCCGCATCGGCTACATGGGCATGAACTCCGACCGCTACTTTGAAGTACAGCTGGGTTCATGCAAGGCCAACACCGTGCTGGTCGGCGTGAACTGGCGCCTGGCAGGTCCGGAAGTTGTCTACGTGCTGAATGACGCCGGCTGCGAGGTCATGTTCGTCGGCGCCGAGTTCGTGCCCCTCATCGAGAAGATCAAGGCCGAGTGCCCGCGCCTGAAACACGTGATCGCGATCGACGGCGGCCACGCCAGCTGGCCAGCCTATGAAGCCTGGCGCGACAGCCAGAGCGACCGCGACCCGATGGTGCCCATCAAGGCCGACGACGATGCGATCCAGCTCTATACGTCCGGTACGACGGGCCACCCCAAGGGCGTCCAGCTCACGCACGGAAACTACATCGCCTTCTTCAAGGCCAGCCAGGACGCGCAGTGGGCAGACTTCGGTATCGGTGACCCGAACCTCGTCGCCATGCCGAACTTCCATGTGGCCGGCGTGAACATGGGCCTGACGACGCTGGCGCAGGGAAGCTTCGGCGTGGTCGTCAAGACCGTTACGCCCGACGCGGTCTTCGACATGATCGAGAAGTTCCGCATACGTAACGTGTTTCTCGTGCCGGCAGTGATCCTCATGCTCGTGCAGCATCCGCGGATCAAGACGACGGACATCTCCTGCGTGAAGCGCATGTTCTATGGCGCCTCTCCGATCACCGAGGAACTGCTCAAGACCGCCCAGGCAATTTTCAAGGGCTGCGGCTTCTTCCAGCTCTACGGCCTGACCGAAACCGTCGGCGCAGGAACCGCGCTTCAGCCCGCAGACCATCAGGGCGGTCTCCTGCGCTCCTGCGGAAAACCCTATCCCGGCATCGACATCAAGGTGCTGAACGAGGAAGGCCATGAGGTCAAGCAGGGCGAAGTCGGCGAGATCGTCATGAAGGGCGCGGTGGTCATGAAGGGCTACTGGAACAAGGCCGATGCGACCGCGAAGTCCGTCAAGGACGGCTGGTTCTTCACCGGCGATGCCGGTTTCTTCGACAAGGACGGTTTCCTGTTCATCCATGACCGCGTGAAGGACATGATCGTCTCGGGCGGCGAGAACATCTACCCGGCCGAAGTCGAGAACGCCGTGTTCGGCCACGCCGCCGTCGCCGACGTCGCCGTGATCGGCGTCCCCGACGACAAGTGGGGCGAGGCCGTGAAGGCCATCGTCGTGCTCAAGCCCGGCACCACGGCGACAGCCGAAGAGATCATCACCTACACGCGCTCGCGCATCGCCGGCTACAAGCTGCCGAAGACGGTCGACTTCATAGAAATCCTGCCGCGCAACCCGTCCGGCAAAGTCCTCCGCCGCGAACTGCGCGAACCGTACTGGGCCGGCAAGGCCCGGCGGGTGAATTGACTTGATGAAACTCTACGACGACACTGACCCGGCGCCAAATCCGCGCCGGGTCAGGCTTCTCATCAACGAGAAGAAGATCACCGACATTGAACTCGTGCCGACGCCGATCACCAAGCGTGCGCACAAGGCGCCCGAGCACGTCGCGCGCAATCCGCTGGGCCAGATCCCGACGCTCGAGCTCGACGACGGCACCTTCATCTCCGAGAGCATCTCGATCTGCCGCTATCTCGAGGAACTGCACCCGGAGCCCAACCTCTTCGGCCGTACGCCGAAGGAACGCGCGGTCATCGACATGTGGCTGCGCCGCGCCGAGATGCGCCTGATGGTGCCGCTCGGTCAGGTTTGGGTTCACACCCATCCCTTCACGGCCGCCGTCGCGACGCAGGGCTTCGGCAAGCAGTTCAACGAGTTTGGTGAGGCCAACCGCAAGGTCTTCGCCAGCGCCTGCCGCGTATTCGACACAGAGCTCGCATCGCGCGCGTTCATCGCAGCCAACCGCTACACCATGGCCGACATCGTGATGCAGACAACCTTCGACTTCGGCCGTTTCATCGGTGTCGACATTGCCGACGAGTACCAGAACCTCAAGGCCTGGTACACCCGCGTCAGCGCCCGCCCCGGCGCGACCTTCAACGTCCCCGACAACGTCATGGCCATCGCCCGTCGAGGGGCGTGAAGAAGCAGGATTGAACACGAAGGACACGAAGCGCACGAAGAATCGGCGCCACGTTCTTCAGTATCGGGAGGGATTTTTGGCGGCGCGTTGCGCCGTCAAAGAGGACAGGGATGAGTTTCAGACGTTGGACGCAAACGCCATTCGTGTGCTTCGTGTCCTTCGTGTTTCAATCCTGCCTCAACGATTGATCTCGATCGTCATCTGCACGCAGCCTTCCTCGCTGATGCCGTGTCGTCGTGCATCCTTGAGGATCTGCTCGAGGCCTTGCGCGAGGGCGGGTTCATCACTCACCTTGGCGAGATAGCGGCGGCCCGTGCCTTCGACCTCATCGATGTCCCACGCCGAACTGAGGCGACGGCACACATAGTCATAGGTCAGTCCCGGCATGCCAATCGCGGGCTCAAGCAGCGCACCCGCCGGCATCACGTCATTATGCACCATGCCACCGCGCCGGTCGATCTCCTTGCACCACCGGTCGAAGGAGTGCGCCACGCGCTGGTCGGGCACGGTGTCATCGAACCACACGTCGAGGATCTCGACCGAGTGGCGCGCCACGCGCATCGCTTCCTTGAGGGCTGCATTCCAGTCCCGGCAATGATGCGGAACGAACGAGAACACGACCACATCGAACTCCTGGTCACGAAAGGGCAGGCTTTCCGCCCCCGACAGCGTGACCTCGAAACCTTCAAGCGACAGCGCATCGACCGCTTCGCCATCCGGGTCGACGCCAACGAGGCGCAATATGTCGTCCCGGACCGAGCGCAGGAATGTGCCGCTTCCGCAGCCGACTTCGAGCAGGCTGCGCGGCCGCCCGGCCATTACCCGCGCCCGGAATTCGCTGCGATAAATGTCTTCGACGCCGGACATGGGACGTTTCCTTTTTTCGGTGGGACGGTTCGATCCCGATTTGACAGCAGGCAGGCGATACCGCATTGACGAAGAACAGCTATTTCAAAAATACGGGAATGGAAACAGACAGATGAGTGCAGCGACAAAGAACCTTCCCCCTTTCAAGCCGTTGCCGCAGTTGCCCCCAAAGATCTACTCGCAGCGCAGGGGCGACGGCTCGTACATCATCAGGTCGCTCTATGACCTGGGGCCCATGCACCGCTCGATTGCGCACCTCCTCGAACAGCGCGCGCAGGAACATCCCACCCGCAACCTGCTCGCGCAGCGCACGCAGCAGGGGCCGTGGAGGTTCATCACCTATGGCGAGATGAACCAGCGCGCGAGCGCGATCGCGCAGTCTTTGCTTGACCGCAACATGGGGCCGGACACGCCACTGCTGATCCTGTCCGGCAATTCAATCGAGCACGCGACCATGATGCTCGGCGCCCTCAAGGCGCGCGTGCCCGTCGCACCCGTCTCGGTGGCCTACTCGCTATTCAGCCAGGACCACGGCAAGCTGCGCCACGTGGCAGCCCTGACGAAGCCGAAGATGATCTTCGTCGACAGCGGCGCCACCTACGCCAAGGCCATCCGCGCACTCGACCTCACCGGCATCGAAGTCGTGACGGTCGTCCCGGCACCCGACCTGCCATCAACAGCTTTTGCCGATCTGTGCCAGGTCAATGTCGGTCCGGCCGTGCAGGCCTCCATGGACGCCATCGACCACAAAACCGTGGCGAAGTATCTATTCACTTCGGGCTCCACGGGCATGCCGAAAGGCGTGATCCAGACCCACGGCATGATGTGCGCCGTGATGGCAGGGCAGGAGTCGCTGCGCGCGGAAGAGAGGGATCCGAACGAAATCCCCGAGAGCCTCGAATGGATGCCGTGGAACCACATCTCCGCCGGCAATATCGGTTTCAATGGCAACCTGAACAGCGGTGGCACGATCTATCTCGATGCCGGCAAGCCGATCCCCGGCATGTTCGACGAGACGATCCGCAACCTGCGCGAAATCTCGCCACTCGTGTTCGGCTCCGCGCCCATCGCGTTCTCGATGCTCGCGGACGCAATGGAGCGCGACGATGCGCTGCGTGACAGCTTCTTCGCCAAGCTGCGCTTCATGGGCTATGGCGGCGCGACGCTGTCGGATGATCTCTACGACCGCATGCAGGCGCTCGCGATCAAGGCCACCGGCAACCGCATCGCGCTGACAACGATGTATGGCGCGACGGAAACGCAGGGCATCACCGTCGTGCACTGGATCACCGAGCGCGTGGGCCTGATCGGCCTGCCGCTGCCCGGCGTGACGCTGAAGCTCGTGCCGAATGGCCAGAAGCTGGAGGTGCGCGTGAAGGGTTCGACCGTGACGCCGGGCTACCTCAACCGCCCGGACCTGACCGAGGCCGCCTTTGACGAGGAAGGCTTCTACAAGCTCGGCGACGCCGCGAAGTTCGTTGACCCGTACGAACCGGCAAAGGGCCTCATCTTCGATGGCCGCGTGACCGAGGACTTCA
>JBILMZ010000187.1:0-6891 GCA_044375275.1 Micropepsaceae bacterium
TTGAGCAGGTCGGAAAAGGAAACCCGGTTTTCGAGCGTTGAGACGGACATGATGCACCCCGCATTCCGGCCATTCTCCACGAACCGGATCATCGGGACAATAACCTGCGAGGTAATCAGGCGCACAATCAGGAATGAGGGAACCTGGGGTCAGGCGAACGAGCGCGACACGAACCAGAACGTTCCCAGCGCAAACAGGAGGGAGGCCAGCACGTCGTAGCCGAATTCAGGCGGCTTCAGCTGGCTGCGGCGCAGGGCCACCAGGACAAGCGTAACGATCCCGACCGCAACAAGCTGACCCGCTTCGACGCCCAGGTTGAACGCAAGCAGCGTCCAGAAAAGACTGTCCGCCTCGATCTTGAGATCAAGGAGGGGGCCTGCGAATCCGGCGCCATGAGCCAGTCCGAACAGGACGGCGACCGCCGGCGCGACACGTCCGCGATCAAGTCCCCGGGAGAACGACATGCAACCGGCAAACAGCGCGAGCCCCACAAGGACAAGGATCGGAAGCTGGACCAGACCCAGAGCCTGACCCGCGAGGCCGAACAGCAGGATCGCCACCGCACCAGCAAGCCCCAGCACGGGTGGCAGCCCCCGGACGCGCGCAAGCGCATCGCCGGCGGCCCACGCAACCGTGAACCCGATCAGCGCCTCGATCGCCACCATGTCCGGCCGCAGGATGCCAATCGCAACAAGCGCGAGTGTGATCGAGTGACCGACGGTAAAGCCGGTCACTGACAAGATGGTCTGTCGCAATCCGCCCGCGAGCATCATGAGCGCAACGAGGAACGCGATATGATCCACCCCGCTGAGCACATGCTCGAAGCCAAGGACAAGAAGGCTGAAGAAACTGCTCTGGGGAGACGCACCGCTTGCACCCGCGATGACGGATTGCTGCCCCTGCGTCAGTACCACCTCATCCATCCGGCCATCCGGATACCCGAGACGCGCATAATGGATATGACTGATGGAAACATCGAAGAACCCGCCGATGAACAGGCTGGCATCCGCCTCGGCGATCGGTCTTGAACAGGTGAAACGCACCTCAACACGCATGTCACCGCGTGGCGCCGACAGGGGGCGAAACGAAGTCCGCTTGCATGCGACGCCGGCCTGCTCCACGCGGATCCGCCCATCGAGGTGCGCCGTCAGGAGCCCGGCCAGATCCTCAGGCCGCTCGCTGAGTTGGGTAACGCGATAGGCATCGACCTGGTAGACGCCGTCCAGCTCGTTTCCCCGCACGGTCCACGATGAGAAGCTCTGGCTGCGCGTATGAGCCGACGCATCCACCCACGCCAGCATCAGCAATACAAGCGCCAGGAGGCTGCGGCGCATCATCTGCTGCCATCATCCTTGGGCGCACGTGCGTCATAGGAGATGCTTGCCTTGCGTCGCAGGGCATCCACATAGGCCGCGAATGCCTTCTCGGCTTCGCGCTTCTGCCATTCTTCTGCAACGACGTCCCGCACAGCCTCAAGTGGCGGCGGCGGCGTTTCGGTCCGGTCTACCAGATGCACAAAGACAATGCGGTTGGCGATCGCGAGCGGGCCAACAGTCTCGCCCTTCTGCATCGACAGCGCCGTGTCCCTGAAAGTGCCACCGGCATACTCCGCGATCTTCGCGGGAATGACCGGACCATTGGGCAGGAGCAATCCTTCGGCACCAGCCTGCTTTATCGCAACCTCGAACGCGACACCCTTGTCCAGGCTCGCCTTGAAAGCAGCCGCGCGCGCCTCGTCCGTCAGCGGAAAGGATACACCCCGCACCGTCAGCAGTGGCTGGGGTGCAATCAGCTTCGGCCGCTCGGCATAGAACCGTGCCAGCTCCGCATCCGTCGGCACGCGCTTGCTGGCCTCGGCGATGGAGAACTGCAGCATCGCATTGACGAGCGCCTTGCGCGATGGCGGATCGCTTTCGCCCAGGCCCAGTTCAAGCGCGCGCTGAAGCAGCAACTCTTCGTCAATGATGCGCTCGAGCGCTTCCCGCTTCTCGGCTTCGGTCAGCGGATTGCGCTTGGCGGACGCCAGCCCCTCAATGGCCGTGTCGTAAACCGTACGCGCAATCGGGGCGCCGTCAACGACAGCTATGGCATCCCCGTATCGCTCGATCGACGAGCCGACGCCCAGTGCTGACCACATGGCGGCTGCGAGGCCCAGCCCCGCACCCGCCAGAAGCAAACGGGCCGACACCTGGCCCGGCAGCTTAACCTCCATGCGCCGGAACTTCCGTCGGCGCGACAGCCGGCGTCACAGCAGGTTCAACCGCTGCGGAGTTCTGCCGGTAGTCAAGATAGATCGGCGATGACCACGCGCGATGCTCGGCCGGCGCGGTGCAGCCATCCTCGCCCGAGCGGTAGTCGCCGTAGCACAGCGTGGCCTTGATGCACTTGCCATTGCCATCGCGCTCACACTTGACTGGTTGGGCATTGATGGCAGGCTCTGCTTCCTGGATCGCCTTCACGTAGTAGATCGTGTCCCGCTTGCCATTGGCATAATCGGGATCCATGAACCTGAAGGTACAGCCATCCTGATTGGGCTTGCAGGTGTGAACGAGGTAGCGGTCCTCGATCAGCTGGCCAACATCCTCACCCTTCGACGCTTGCGGCCGGATCTTGACGACCTCGATGCGCGTAATCATGCGGCGTTCGTCAGACGGGTTGTAGCACTCACCTGAACAGATATCCTTGATGCGCTTCTCGTCCAGGCCCGCCTTAGCGAAGTCAGGGCACCCGGGCTTCTGCTTGAACGCACCCACGGCCTTCACCTCGAACGTTGGCGGCTTGTCCGTTGCCGCGCGGCTGCCCATCGGGATCTTGTTGCCCTGGTCATCAACGGCATTGAACCACAGCAGGATGCGCGGGCCCGATGTCGCGTAGACCTCGCGCCGCTGGAGCGAATCCCAGACCGCATCGCGCGAGCGCTCATTGACGTGAACCGCAGCAAGGCCGCCGGCAAGCCAGAATGAGGACTGCCGCTCGAACTCCGTCAGCTGGAAGCCCGTCATCATGTTGAGCTCTTCGCGGGGCATTCGGCGCGAGACCGGTTCTACTTTGCCCTGGTCAGGCAGCAGACGCGAGCGCCAGAACTCGTCAATCGCACCGCCGGCTTCCGTATTGCGGCGCCGGTCAACAGCCTTGTAGCCGGTGCCCGGACGGGCGCGGTGATTGTCCGACGAACCGATGAAACCCCACTGGAAACGCGTCGCCTGCGCGGCACCATCCTCGAAGCTGGAAGCCGCAAGGCCCGCCTGCACCGAGTTCGACGGCCGGTGATTGAACGCCGGCATAAAGCAATCCGTGCATTGTCCCGCGTCAAGCCACTCTTCCGGCGTCTCGCCTCCGATGGCCAGATGGCCGGCAACACCCATGTTGGCGTAGTCGTCACGCGCCCGGGCTGCTCGCTTGTCACAGTCAGCCATGGCCTCACCCGCCTTGAGGCATCGTTCGCGAATGATCTCGCCCGCCTGCCAGCAGCTGGGCGTGAAGTTACCCGACGGCGCCGGGCACTTGGCCGTTGCTCCATCCGCCGAGAGAACGACATCCTTCCATGTGCGATACTCTTCCGAGTTTCCGTGGCCCGAGAAGATCTCGATCAGCTTGAAGACTTCAGGTCGTTCCTTCTTGAGCAGCGCCTTGTCCCAGTTTACGCCCGGTGGCGTGTAGAAGCCCCATGAGCTGCCATGCGGAATGATGAGGGGTTGAAGCTTCTGCTCGTCATAGAGCTTGCGCGCCAGGTCGCCCGGCGTCTCCGCAGCCTCATAGCAGGAATTGGGCAGCTCATTGGACGGCGTCTTCGCATCACACTCGGGCACGCCCTGCGTCAGGCGCATGAACTTGTTGAAGTCGAAATAGGTCTGCCGGTTCTTGAAGTCCAGCAGCGGCACCGCAGGCGACAGGCCGAGGCTTCCCCGCAGCGTGGTGGACGCAAGGCCACCCGCACCAATGGCGCGTGCCGACACCTTGTCGTCATCGAGATCCTTGAACACCACGTTCTTGTGGCCATAATGATCCGACGGCAGGCGCCCGACCTGCGTCCATTCATAGCCGAGAAAGGAAATGAGGTCCGGGTTGGGGCCATCGCCGGACACTTTCTGGCAGGCGCGGATCGAATCCTTCGTCCGCTTCCAGCGCAGTGGTGTCACCGTTTCTGCGTGGTCCGTGATCGACCAGAAATCAAGCGCCGAGCAATAGCGGGCAAAGTCGCAGGCATCCGCCACCGGATAAACACCTGTCCCGCCCATGATCGGCAGAGAGAACTGGAACGCATCGGCCGAGAAAGTGGTGTGGACATGGAGATCGCCAAAGAGGATCTGGGCATTGCCGCCCGCAGGCGCCGCCGCCGTGATCTGCCGGGTGCGCGCGCTGACGACCTCCGCCGGGATCCGCTGGCCCTGGATCACGCCCGCGTCGCGCTCGTTCCCGAACCAGCCCTCGCGCGCGCCAAACCAGTAAAAGCCCCCGCCAGCCGCCAAAACCAGCACGGCAACAAGTACAAGCCCTAAGATGCGCCCCATAAGTCAGCTCCTGCCCCTTGAACCCGCCTGTCCGGACGATGTCGCCCGTCGGCAGCTATCTCTTCTGAATCGCCCACAGAAGACCAGAAAAACGGCAGACCTCCAACCAGCCTCCCGGCTCATCCCCCCATCGCCCCCTGCCGGACATTGCGCCCAATCGTCGCGAAAAGTCCGGGATTAAGGGTGTTGCTCTCGCGTTTGTGACAGGACCTCGCGAGATCGCGAGTTGCGTAAGGCGCCGCGCAGGAACACTTTGGCCGCCTTCCTACCTCAAGGGGCTCTCTGAGAATGACACTGAAAAGAACACTGGCAGTCGCGCTATTTGCAGGCGCAACAGCCACCGCGGGATATCTCGCCATGGGACTGAACGCCGGCGCAACAGGTGCAGGCGGGGCAACGATCGGCACCTGGGGCTTCGACCTCTCGGGCATGGACAAGTCCGTGAAGCCCGGCGACGACTTCTTCCGCCATGTCGGCGGCAGCTGGATGAAGAACAACCCGATCCCGGCCGACCGTTCGCGCTGGGGCTCTTTCAACATGCTGGCCGCGAAGTCCGAAGAGGATGTCAGGAACCTCGTCGAAGCCGTGGCACGCGGAAGCAACCGCGCCGGTTCGGTCGAACAGAAGGTCGCCGACTACTACAACTCCTATCTCGACACCGGAAAGATCGACCAGCTGGGCCTCGCGCCTTTCGAGGCCGACCTCGCCGCCATCACGGCCCTGAAGACGCATGAGGAATTTGCGCGCCTGGTCGGTCAGCCCGGCATGCCAGCCAACTCGCCGATCGGCCTCTACATCGGCCTCGATGAAAAGAACCCCGACCGCTATGCGATGAACGTCGTACAGGCGGGCCTCGGCATGCCTGATCGCGACTACTACCTGAAGCCGGACGCGAAGTTCGCCGAGACGCGCGCCGCCTACAAGGCCTACGTCGGCCAGATGCTGGGCATGGTGAAGTACCCGAACGCACCCGCCGCAGCCGAAGCCGTCATGGCGTTCGAAACCCGGATTGCCGAGCTGCAGTGGCCAATCGAAAAGCTGCGCGACCGCGATGCCAACTACAATGCAAAGAACCGCGCGGCCCTGAAGGCCTTCGCACCGGAGTTTCCTTGGGACGACGTGCTGGCCGCAGGCGGCCTGTCAAACCAGGACCACTTCATCGTCGGCGCACCTGACGCCGTCGCGGCCCTTGCCAGGCTCTTCCGCGGCACACCGATCGAAACGCTGCGCGCCTACCAGGCGTTCCACTACGTGAACGCACAGGCCGACATCATGCCGACGGCGTTCGACGATGCGTCATTCGCCTTCAACGGAAAGGCCTTGACCGGCCAGCCGCAGAAGCGCGACCGCTGGAAGCGCGCAACGATCGCCCTCTCCGGCCAGACGTTCCTGGCACCGATGGGTGAAGCCGTCGGCCAGCTTTACGTGAAGAAGCACTTCACGCCGCAAGCCAAGGCCGAGATGAAGAAGCTCGTCGACAACCTGCTGCAGGCCTATCGCGAGCGTATCCAGACCCTGGAATGGATGTCGCCCGAAACGCGCCAGATCGCCATGCGCAAGGCGCAGAACGTGCGCGTGAAGATCGGCTACCCTGATCGCTGGCGCGACTACTCGAGCCTCGAGGTCAAGGCCGGCGACGCCTATGGCAACCGCAAGCGCGCGAACCTCTGGGACTACAGCCGGCAGGTCGCACGCATCAACCAGCGGACCGACAAGGACGAATGGGGCATGGCCCCGCAGACGGTGAACGCCTACTACAATCCGGTCTGGAACGAGATCGTGTTCCCGGCCGCAATCCTGCAGGCACCGTTCTTCGACACGAACGCAGACGCAGCCGTGAACTACGGTGCGATCGGCGGCGTCATCGGTCACGAAATGGGCCACGGCTACGATGACCAGGGCGCCAAGTCGGATGAGAATGGCATCCTGCGCACCTGGTGGAAGCCGGAAGACGAACAGCGCTTCGCGACCAAGGTGAAGGCCCTGGCCGCGCAGTATGCGCAGTTCGAACCGCTGCCAGGCGTCAAGGTCAACGGCGACTTCACGTCGGGCGAAAACATCGGCGACCTGGGCGGCGTGGCCGTCGGCCTGCACGCTTACAAGCTCTCGCTGAAGGGCAAGCCCGCGCCGGTGATCGATGGCTTCACGCCGGAGCAGCGCTTCTTCCTTGGCTGGTGCCAGGTGTGGCGCTCGAACATCCGCGAAGCAGCACTCCGCAATCAGGTGACCAGCGACGTCCACTCGCCGGCCGAGTACCGCTGCAACGGCGTCGTGCGCAACGTCGACGAATGGTACTCCGCCTTCGGCGTGCAGCCGGGCGACAAGCTCTACCTGAAGCCGGAAGACCGCGTCCGCATCTGGTAAGGCTTCACGCTTCACC
>JBILMZ010000188.1:0-6879 GCA_044375275.1 Micropepsaceae bacterium
CCATCGGCAAAACTCAGTTGAGACGTTGTTTTGGCCGCCATCGAATCATCTCCTGGATACCCAAAAACTGAATCACAGATCGATAATTCTGCAAACTTCCCGCTGAAGCGGGGGAAGAAACCGGTGGTGAAGTTATGGAGGTTGGCGGCGGAGGGTTAGGTTCAGCTCTCGGGCTTGCAGCGGTTCGCCGAGGCGGTTGGTGTAGGCCATGTCGTTCTCGAGCACGCGCATGACGTAGTTGCGGGTCTCGTCGAAGGGGATCGACTCGATCCAGTCGATGACGTCCACTTTCGGGTCGCGCGGGTCGCCGCGCGTGGCGGTCCAGCTGGTCACGCGGGCTTTTCCTGCGTTGTAGCTGGCGATCGTGAGGACATAGGAACCGGCCAGGCCGTCGAGCAGGTCCTTCACGTGATAGCAGCCGAGCGCGAGGTTGGTTTGCGGCTGGTAGAGATCATTGGCGCCTGTGTAGGTCACGCCATAACGCCTGGCTGCATCCTGTGCGGTGGCGGGCAGCAACTGCATCAGGCCGCGCGCATTGGCAGAACTTGTGGCGGTCGGGTCGAATTCGCTTTCCTGCCGCGTGAGCGCGTGGACGAGGGCGCGTGACACGCCGGCACTCGCGCAGGCCGGTGGCAGGTCGATGAGCGGGTAAAGCTGGTCGGTGCGGATCACGCCCAGGGTCTGCGCCTTCTTCGCGCTGCGCAGCGAACCATAGGTGTTGCCGATGGTTGCAAGACGGGCGCTCAGTGCCGTGGCGCAGCCTGTTGTCTGGCAGACCTCGATGGCGGCATTGGCGAAGGCGTTGGCGCGGCGCGTGTCGCCGATGCCCATCAGCACTTCAGCGGCCAGCGCCAGCTCCGTCGTGTTCTCCGTGGACGGGCTGGAGGTTGGTTTCGGGGACGCCGGGGAAACCTGGCGCGGGTCCTTCAGCATTTCCTGCGCCAGCCGTCCGTAGAATGTGCCGGGTTCAGCTGCGGCGATGGCGAGCGCCTGCTGCGCCTTGGCTTCTTCATCGAGGGTGCTGAAGGCGCGTGCCTTCCAGTAGGCTGCCCGGGCGCGCGAGATCGGCGATCGTGCGGCGCCTTCCAGGTTGATGAAATGGGTGAGCGCCTGCTTTTCTTCCTCCAGGAAGCGCAGCGCGATCCAGCCGGCGAGGAACTCGGCGTCGAGATAGGCGGAGAGGCTTGCTTCCGGCGTCACGCGGGAACGCGCGGCGAGCTTGTAGGCGATTTCGTATTCCTTTGCCTCAAGTGCGTTGCGGGCCGAGAGGTTGTGCTCGGGCCACCAGGCCTGTGCGTTCGCGAGGGGAAGCGCGCCGCTGGCGTCGACCTGCATCAGCAGGTCCCAGGCATCCGTCGTCTTGCCGGATTTCCTGAGCTGGACGGCCTGGTCGAAGCCGAGGCTCGCGGCCCAGGCGGGCGTCGTGGCGTCATCCATCGCGTCTTCGATGTCGACGGGCTTTCCGGACTGGATGTCCACGCGTGCGGCGGCCATCGTGCGTGCATCGTCCGTGAGCAGTGCCAGCATCTCCCGCGCGCCGGTGACATTGCGTCCCCACAATAGCGCGTCTGTGCGGACCAGGTGGTCGGCCTCGGGCAGCGGCATGGACGAGAAGGTCTTCCAGTCCTGATAGTCGGTGTAGGTCAGCGTCAGTGCGAGCCAGCAGCGTTTGATCGTCGCTAGGGCCTCGGCCTTTTGGCCCAGCGTAAACTGCTGACGGCTCCAGGCGAGGCAGCCGGCGCTTGTACGTGGCGCGCGCGCCTTGAACCACTCGGCGCCTCGTGTCGCCACCAGGTTTTCCGACAGCAGCGTTTCCTCGCCGCGCTGCGCGATGGCGCTGCGCCCTGGCCAGTTGGCATGACCGGCGAGGAACTGGCTGATCTCGTCAAATGTCGCGCCCGACGAGGAAGACGACACGTAGCGCCACTGCACGAGATCGCGCACGACGGGCTGCTCTTTCTCGACGAGCGTGCGGGCGCCGATCCAGTCCTTGGCATCCTGCGCCGTGAAGGCTCTCGACAGGGGAGTGTCCGGTTTGCTGTCGGCGGCTGGCGCAACCCATGCGCCGGCCATCATTGCCGTGACGGCGAGCATGGCAAGGATGGCGCGACGCATCGCGTCTGAAATCAGGGGAAGCATGTTGCCGGGTTCTTGCCTGCTGGACCGTAGGAGGCCGCAATCTGGCCTGTGGCGGCAGTTCACGCAAGCCGGGGGATTTGGTGGGCGAGTGATTGAACACGAAGCGCACGGAGGTCACGAAACGGACGGGTTTGCCTCAAATTCGTGTACTTCGTGCACTTCGTGTTTCATTTCTGATCGGCAGTTCCGTCAGATGGTGGCTTGCGGGTCCTGGCGTGTGGTGAGGCAGTAGATCAGGACGAGGGCGAGGGCGCCGCCGGTGACGGCGAGCTCTGCGGTGATGGCCATGTCGACGGGGAGCAGGGCGCCGCCGGCGGCGGAGGCGAGGCCTGCGAGGGTGAAGGCCCAGCCTGAGAAGCGTCGTGCGGTGCGCGCGCTTGCTGACTGGATGATCGCCTTCGGGATCTCGTTGCCGAACCAGGCGAGCGCGAGGCCGGCCAGAATGATGGCGGCGCGGACTGACATGTCGCCGCTCACCATTCCTTCGGCCTCAGCCCAGTTCAGGCCAAGCGTGACTGCAATGATCGTGGTCGCAATGGCGAGGCCCGCATAAATCTTTCCCGTGCTCATGATCGTGAACTCCTTCTAGTGGACCCTGTTGGTCCCTTGCTTTCGACACCAATTCCCAAGGCGGTTGCGAAACCCATCCATGCGTCTTCGAGCACGGAGAGGTTGATGTGGTAGGTGACGGACTTGCCGTCCTTCACTGCGCTGATCAGGTTTGCTTCGCGCAGCACGTTGAAGTGGGCGGACATGGTGGGCTTCGACACGTCGAAGTGGTCAGCCAGGTCGCCAGCCGTCATCGGCTTCTTTCGCAGGAGTTCCAGCACGCGGCGGCGCGTCGGATCTGCGAGGGCTTTGAAGATGCTGCTCATGTTTTTATAATTAGCTAATCATCTAAATGATGTCAAGCCTGAGGTTTCAGCGGTTCAATTTCGTTGCGGAGGGGAGAAAGGGATTTGAACACGAAGGCCACGAAGCACACGAAAACCGGTGGCAGCAGAAACCTTCGTGCACTTCGTGGCCTTCGTGTTCAAATTTCAGTTGGCTTCGCCAGCGAACGGGACATCGTGAGAGGGAAGCTGGCGCGTTGGCTTCGCTTGTCGGTTGCAAAGTGGGGGGTGGGGTGATCGGTTTCTTGCTGCGGCGGCGCAAATCCATCAGCATTCGCGGCTTCTGACCGGGTGATGGAATGCGCAGGGTTTTGCTGGGTGTGGTGATCGTGCTTGCCGTCGTGGCGGGCACTTATGTCTTCCGGAACGAGATTGTCGAGCAAGCGCGGCAGCTGCATCCGGCGCTCGGCGATGCGCTGGCGCAAGACCGTTCGGGACCGTTTGCAGCGATCGTGAAGCGGGTGTCGCCGGCCGTTGTCACCATCATGTCGAAGGCGAAAGACCCGAAGTACAATGCCATTGGCTCGGGGTTCGTGATTGATGCCGAGGGGTACATCGTCACGAATGACCATGTCATCAACAATGCTGACAGGATCGAAGTCCACTTTGCCGACGGCACAAAGACGCCGGCGGTGCTCGTTGGAACGGACAAGCCGACGGACGTCGCGCTGCTCAAGGTCAGCGTGGAGCGGCCGCTGGTGCATGTGCATTTCGGTGATGACAAGAAGATGGAAGTAGGTGACTGGGTGATTGCCATCGGCAGTCCGGATTTCAAGCCGGGGACGGTCACGGCCGGTATCCTGTCGGCGAAGGGCCGGGATGGCGTGGATGGTGGCTCGCAGTTCACCGCCTATCTGCAGATTGATGCCGCCATCAACCATGGAAACTCCGGCGGTCCGACCTTCAACATGGCGGGCGAAGTGATCGGCGTAAACACGCTGGCGAGCTACAACACCATCGATCCGAAAACCGGTGTGGGAGAGCGAAACGAGGGGCTGGGATTTGCGATCCCATCGTCGACTGTTTCGGTTGTGGTGCAGGGGTTGCGCAGCGGGCGCTTCAATCGCGGCCTGCTCGGCGTTGTCCTGGCCCGCTTGAGCGATGACGATGCGGTTGCGCTGGGCCTGAAGGGGCGATTGGGGGCGCTGGTTACGAATGTTGTTGGAGCCAGTCCGGCCGAGAAGGCGGGCTTGCGGAGGAACGACGTGATCCTGAAAGTTGACGGGTCGGCGGTGGAAAGCGATCTCGATTGTCTGCGGAAGATCTCGCTGCTGCAGCCAGGCCAGACGGCCGTCTTCACGATCTGGCGGGACAAGGCCGAGATGGAGTTCAGCATCACGGTTGTCAGTCGCGACACGCTGGTACAGGCGCAGCTTGCGCCGGTGCCGAGCGCGCCGGCTTCGGTTGCCTTCGAGGCGATGGGTGTCACGTTGCGCGATGCGCCGCTGCCGCTTGTCCCGAGCCGCACGGCGACGGGTGTGTTCGTCGAGCATGCCAGCGCTTCCCAGGGCAGCAACGGTATGCGTCCGGGTGATCGCATCACCGGTGTCGGCAGCCTGTCCGTCATGACACTCGCCGACGTGGAAGCCGCGCTTCAGGCAGCCAAGGCACGCAATGACGAAGCCGTGATCGTCTATGTCGAAAGCCCGATGGGCGGACGGCGGCATGTGTCGGTGCGGCTGAACAACAACCCGTGACAGTGCACTTGTTTCAAGCCACGCCCTGATCCTGCGCGTTTTCCATCGGGAAATGAGTGCACTGTCACGGGTTTTTTGAGCTACTTGCCCTTGCCCAGCAGGTCGTCGAGCGTGCGGATCGCGGGCTTGCCGTTCGCGACGCTGCGGATCTTCACGGTGCGGCCCTTGAAGATCGATGTCTGCAGGTGCTGCAGGAACTTCTTCAGGTACTGCGCCTCGCCGGGGACGGCGATGATCCAGACGATGTCACCGCTCGTCCATTCCTGCGGCTTGAGCATCATTGGCTTGTCGAGGTTCGACGAGAGGCGCGCATCCACGGCGGGGGAGACGCGGGCCCAAAGCGCGGCAGCGACCGGGAACATGCGGCCGGGAGCAGGTGCGCCCTCCTTCTTCTCGCCGGCAGGTGTTGTTCCCTGCGCGAGTTGCCACTGGCCTGCGAGGATGGCCGGCATGACAAGCCACTCGAGGTCGGCGATCTTCATGACGCGGAACTTCGGGTCGCGGATCATCAGCGCCACGATGTTGGACAGGGCGGCGGCGCGTTGCGCCTGCGCGGCGTTCGCGTTGGTCATGGCCTTGGCGGGCTGAGGTGCTGCAGCGGTCTTGGCCGCAGTCTTTGCGGCGGCTTTGGGCTTGTCATTCATGGTTTTCTTTTCCCCATTGGAATTGAGCGTGCCTGCGTCTGGCGCGACGCGATTCTGCGAGACAGAGGCGCGGTCTTACACGCGGCACGCCGGGCGGGCAACAAAGCGTCGGCAGTTGTTGACAAGCGGGTGGTCCCGGGCGCACGCAGGAGCATCGTAAGGTACGTGAGGTTGCAACCGGTAGATGGATGATGCTTCCACATCGCAGAGCGTTGTCGCCTGGTTGCGTGGTGGCGGGCCTTGGGGAGCGCCGCCCGCGGTCATCGAGACCCACGCCGCGATCGTGTTCCTGTCAGGTGACCGGGCGTTCAAGATGAAGAAGCCTGTCAGTCTGGGCTATCTGGACTTCAGCACGCTTGAGGCGCGCCGCTCGACGCTGGCGCGCGAACTGGTGCTCAACCGGCGAACGGCATCCGGCTTCTACCTGGGCCTTGTGCCCGTTGTCGCTCAGGGCTCGAGCTTCGCGCTGGACGGGGTGGGAGACGCGGTGGAATGGCTGCTGGAAATGAAGCGCTTTCCGGAGGGCAGCCTCCTGTCGGAGCGCCTTGCTGCCGGTGCGCTCGGGCCGGATACGATCGAGGTGCTCGCGCGCAGGGTCGCCCGGTTTCATGACAGTGCCGCGATCGTAGCGGATGTTGACTGGTCTGCAGCCGTCCAACGGATAGCCGGGGAGAATGAGCAGGACCTGCTGTCGCTTCAGTCCGTTTTCGAGGGGCAGCGCCTGAAAGACCAGCTGCTCCGGCGGAATGCGCGTCTTGCCGCGCTGGGCCCGGCGCTCCGGCGACAGGATGGTGATGTGCGGCAGTGCCATGGGGACCTGCATCTGGGGAACGTGTTCCTGGACGGTGACGTTCCGACACTCTTCGACTGCATCGAGTTCAGTTCATTCTATGCGCAGATCCCGCCGCTCTACGACATCGCGTTCCTGCTCATGGACCTGTTGGCGCGCGGTGAGAGGTTTCTTGCAAACCGGGCACTGAACGCATGGATGATGGCGCGCGACACGGCGCGCTGGCCTGACGACATGGCGGCTCTCGCCCTGTTGCCCCTTTATGTGGCGCTGCGGGCAGAGATCCGGGCAAAGACCGAGGCGCGGCGTGCCGGCGGCGCCGCTGCTGCCTGTCACTACCTTGACCTCGCGGCAGCGTCGGCTCTTCCCTCGGAGCCACGGCTGATCGTCATTGGTGGACTTTCAGGGACAGGAAAGTCGACGCTTGCACGCGGTCTGGCCAGCCAGGCGTTTGCGGGTGTGGGGGCCGTGCATCTGCGCAGCGACGAGATTCGCAAGCGTTTGGCGGGCATTGAACTGAGTGAGCGGCTTCCCTCATCGTCCTACACACCTGAGGTGTCAGGGTGGGTCTATGAGATGCTGTACCGGTTGGCAGGCACTTGCCTGGACGCAGGCGCGGACGTGGTCGTGGATGCCGTCTTCGCGCGGGCCGAAGAGCGGGACCGGATCGAGCAAACCGCTCGCGTATGCGGTGTGCCGTTCCTGGGTTTCTGGCT
>JBILMZ010000189.1:0-6869 GCA_044375275.1 Micropepsaceae bacterium
GGTAGGATCGCTCCCTCAAAATGCATGAGGGAGCGTCAACGTTTGTTCGGTGCACCGCGCGCAGAAATGCCGCCGGCCACTGGAACTTTATTGAACGCCACTCGTTGTTTACGTGCAGCTTCGCCGTGCGCTCCACTCAATGAGCCGGTCGTGCGAAGCGTCACACTACAATAGGGAGTTTCAAATGAGTACCACCACGCTGCTTATCATAGTGCTTCTGGTTGTCCTGTTTGCCGGCGGAGGCATCTATGGCCGCGGTCGGTGGTATTAGCCGTTGCTCCATGCCCTTGGCGGCGTGAAGGACACGCTGCGCGGAAAATGAAGCGCGTTCGCGTCGGCTCTTGTTACTGGTCAGACAGACGCGTACTTGCCTGTCTGAGCGAGGCCGCCAAGAAACGGCGCCAGTCACCAATTTACGTCCGCATAGCTGAAACCAGGCACCGAAGTGGCCCTCGATGCCACACCGCCAACTATCAACATAGCCTTCCTGCGCATCACGACCAAGCCGACTTCAGCGTCGGCACGAGCCTCACACTGCGCCCCATCAGGTTCCGCCCGAACAATAGCCCGGTCGGCTGATACCCCAGCACTGACGTATGCGAGAGCTTCGCGCCGAACAGGTTTGCGCGCTCGATTGACTTTGCACTCACGATCGCGCCCGAAAGGTCCGCCCAGGCGAAATTCGCGCCTTCCAGCTTCGCGTCCAGCAGGTTCGCGTTACGCAGGTCGGCGCGCGTGAAGTTGGCTCTTCGCAGGTCTGAATCGCGCAGGTCGGCGCCTTCCAGGTTCGCGGCTTCCAGGTTGCTGAGCGTGAGCCGGGCTTTGCGCAGCTTTGAACGCGCAAGGTTTGCGCGGCGCAGGTCTGCCCCAAACTCCATGGCGTCCGCATCCGCTTGTGCGACCTGGCTCAGCACGTCGCCGGAAACAAACTGCACCGCCTCGAGATTGGCGCTCTCCAGATTGATCCCGGCAAGCACGACGCGCTCCTTGCCCGCGAGGTCGGCGGGCTTGCCCCACACCATCGTACGCCCCTTGCGCGCGTCGTCATGCAGGTGGGCGCCGGAGAGGTCCGGCCAGAACTTGTCGCCTGTCGCGCGTCGGGCGTTCCAGGCGCCAACACCGCAATTGAACAGCAGGTCCAGCTGTCGCTTCTGGCTGATCTCGCCGACCCACATGTTCAGCGCGCAGACTTCGCCTGCGACCTCGGGTTCGTTCGCGGGCACTGCAGCGGTCGATGGCGCCTTGGGCTTCGGCTTGCCGAACAGCGACTTGAAAAACGCGCTCAGTCTATTGAACCAGGCCATGGGGGCTGCCCTGAATGAGTTTGTTGTCGTTTCGCAGAATAAAACGATACCGCCACCAGACAAAGGGAAGAAGGCCTGCAACGCAAATGGGGGAATTCGGACTTCCGTGTTCTCCGGTCAGGAGAGGGGCCTGTCGGAACGCTCACCATTGAATGGCAGGTCAGCAAGTGGGGCCGCCCGCATCGCGCAGGCTTAGCCCAAGCTGCGCCACGACGATGGAATGGAAAGCGCGGTCAGCGAAAGCGCACCGCGCGCTACCGCTTCACCCAGCGCCGCCGCGTGCTTGAATCCGTGTCCCGAACAGGCGGACACGACTGTCGCGCCCGCAATGTCGGGATGATCGATGATCCGGAAGTGGCAGTCGGGCGTGGCGGTGTAAAGGCAGGTCGCACCGCGCAGGTGCCTTCCGAGCTGAGGGAAGGCCGCCCGGACACGCGGGGACACGATGGCAATGTCCGCGTCGCTCACGGCCCTGTCGACATGGTCGGGATCGACGACGGCATCGAGGGACTCCGTCGCGATCTTCACCCCGCCGGGACCGTCGGCAATTGGAAAGCCGTAGAGGTCATTCCAGATGAAGACCGGCATGGATCGCGACCTGAACGCCGCATCGTCGGCGGGTGGCGCGAACCAGTGCAGTGATTGCCGCGTGACGGTCAGGCGCCGGGCAAGCGGCACTGGCAGGAAATTTGGCGTCCAGGCCCCGGCGCTCAGGATGACGCGCGCCGCAAGAATGGTCCCGGCCGGTGTTTCGATCTCGACGCCGGAGCCGTTCTGCCGGATGGCGAGCGCCGCCGTATTGAGGTGAACCTCGGCACCCAGCGCACGCGCGCGGGTGATCTGTGCGCCGACCACGCGCTCCGGGTACGCCATGCCGGCACCGGGCTCGTAATACGCACGCTCGCCTTCGAACGTGGCGTAGGCGGGAAAGCGTCTCCGGACATCATCGGCAGGCACGAGTTCATGCGCGATCCCGAAGGTGCGCGCCGCATCGATGGTCGTCTGCACAAAGCCGGCCGGAACATGCGTGGCATGGGGCAGGGTGCCTCCCAGCACGAGGAGGCCGCAGCGATCGAGAAGCGTGTCCCCGGTTTCACCGGCCAACTGGTCGAGGAGTTCGAAGTTCCTGAGTGCAAACGGAGAGTAGAGCGCCCCTTCGCCAATGGCGGCTCGCACGATGCGGGTTTCGCCATGGGTCGACCCCATCACGTGGGGTGGTGCATAACGGTCGAGGCCGATGACACGCACGCCGGCGCGCGCCGCCGCCAGCAGCGCACCGCCGCCGACCGCTCCCAAGCCGATGATGGCAAGATCATGCGTGGATGATGGCATATCGATGCCCCCAAACGACGATGGCCCCATTTCAGGGGCCATCAATCATCTCAAATCAGCTTCCGGCTGTCTGCTAGCGTGCCGGATTGTGCTTCGCAAGGAACGCGTCCATCGCCTGAAGGGTCTTGATGCGCGTCGACTGGAACGTGATGTTGTGGTTCTCATTCGCCAATCTTGCAAACTCATAGGGCTTGCCCGCGCTCTTCAGGGCATTGGCCATGATTTCGCTCTGCTTGATGGGAACCACATTGTCCAGTTCGCCATGAATGAGCAGGATTGGCGCGCGCACCTTCGCTATCTGCTTCACGGGTGAAACGGCATCGATGTTGGCCTTGTCGGCGTTAGGATCGCCGATGTGCAGGCGCCAGTAACGGATCGAGCCTTCCTTGCCACCTGCATATTCGCGGGACCACAACAGCATCTCCACGAGATCACTCACACCCGCACCGGCAATGGCGCAACGGTAGAGTTCAGGTGTCAGTGTAGCGCCAGCGAGTGCAGCGTAACCACCATAGGACCAACCCATGATGCAGACCTTGTTCGCATCGATCGTGCCGTTGGCAATGAGGTGCTTGACGCCATCGCTGACGTCATCCTGCATCTTCCGGCCCCACTGCCGCCTTCCGGCAAGAGCGAACTGGGTGCCAAAACCATCCGAACCCCGGAACTGCGGCTGCAGGACGGCGTAACCGCGGCTGGCAAAGAACTGTGACAGCCAGTCAAAGCCTCCGCTGTCGCGTGCCTGGGGTCCGCCATGCGGAAGGATGATCGCCGGCAAGCCCTTGCCCGACGTGCCCCGCGGGAGCGTCAGATAGGCATCGATATTCATGCCGTCGCGCGCCGCATAGGTGATGTACTTCTGCTCGCCCGTCGACGCGAGATCCAGCGTCGGGTAGAGCCGGCTGACCATGGACGCTTCGTTCTTCACGGTATCCAGAATCTGAAAGGCACCTCCGGGCGCAATGGGTCCATCGACGAGGAATGCAACGCGCTTGAAGTCATCCGAGGCGTGTACGATCCGGACGACGTTGCCCGGATAGCTTGCCTGAATGGTTGCATGGACCGCTTTCGCCCGCCCTTCGAAGAAGACCTGTGTTGGAACATCGCGATCGACGAATGCGCCTACGGCACCTTCTCCCAGCGACACCACCCCGCCTACGTCAAATTTTGCATCGCTATGCAGCATGGAGATTTGCGACGTACGCAGATCCATCAGGCCGAGGGCACTCCGGTCGCCCGGCCAATAAAGCACGTACAACTTGTTCAGGTCGTCAGCAAAACCAAGGACCTGGACAATGCCGCGCTTGTCGCCAGAAGATTCAGCTTCAAAATCCCTGAGCGGCTGACGATAAACTTCACGCCAGTCTGTCGAGCCCTGCAGGCGCGCATGGAGAATCTCGCTTCCTGTGACCGCGTCCCAGCGCAGCCTGACGGCTCCCGTGCGATCGGCGCGCCAGCTAAACGTGCCGCGCGTTCCCACTTCGTCGAGTACCCGGCCCTCTCCGGTGAGGATGTTCACCGAGACGGGCTTCACGTCAGCCTTGAACTGGCTGCGGCTGCTCAGGCCCGAGCCTCCAAGAACGGTGGACTGGATCAGAACCGAATTGGGATCCGAGCCCCAACCGACCCAGGAGCAAGAGAGTTCGGCATCTTTCAGGGCGCCTGGTGGTTTGATCTGAACGACATTCTTGCCATCCCGGCTCACTGACATGAAACGGCAGACGTTCGCTCCGCCCGTTTCGCTTGTGTCCCGAACGACATTGGGATCGAACGACACGACTTCCACGACTGTCAGGATCAACCGGTCATCCGAATGCCATCTCACGCCCGAGATCACCTGCTGCTTGGCTGCAGCAATGCCGCCAATCTGCTGCATGGTGTCTGAATCGAAGGTTCTGACCGACGGCTGACCGTTGAGGTTCATGACAACGGCAAAGTACTTGCCGGTTGGAGACATCCGGACCGTTTGAACCACCGGAAGGGTGCCGAATGCCTCAGCTGGCGCTGCAGCTTGTGAAATGCTGGTACTGGCCATTCCGACAACGGCGATCAGTGCCAAGAACAGGGATCTAATCACATTCGCTCCTTGGAAAATCGTTGCAAAAGCGGGAAATTTACGCGGAGCAACAATATTGCGTCCCGCTGCGCTCTGCAATGCCGGGGCGCGTGTCGGCAGCAGATTTTGACTTCTTTTCCAGCCCTGAAAACCCGGAAATCAATGGTTGCCGGGACAATTCGCGTCGCAGGTCGCATGTTTCTTCGCTGTTCAACCGCTAGGCGATGCAAAAGGGCTCGGCACTGACCAGGTCCCGCAGCCGCTCCACGGCCCGGATGCGAATGACATCGCCGTTCGCCTCGACACCATGCTCGCGAAGTTTTCGCAGGGTACGGGAGAACGTCTCAGGCTTGATGCCCAGCCGCGTCGCAACCTGCTTCTTCATGCCCGGCAGGGTGAGAACGGCGGCGCCAGTGGTCGCGCTGACCTGCGCGAGCAGAAAGTGAGCCAGCCGTTGGGTGGCACCATGTGTCTTGATCTCGGTGACCTGACCAAGCAGCACGTTCCAGTTCCGGGACACAGAATGCGCGCACTGCATCGAGAGCGCCGGATCGAGCGCAGCCAGCTCAAGGAACCGCGTGACCGGAAGCAGCACGGCGCACATGGCGGAGGTCGTACGCGCGCTCGCCAGGTAAGCTGTCCCCATCAGCACCGGCGGCAGCAGCAGGCTGTCGCCAGGTCCCAGAAACTCCACGACGGAGTCTGATCCCGACGCCCGATTGAGAAGGACGACACCACCCTCCGAGATACCGTAGACGAAGGCAGGGTACTCTCCCTCCTCGAAGATGAAGCTGTTGGCGGCAAATCGCTGGAGCCCGGCAATCTCGGCAAGACGGATCAGGCTCTTCTCCGGCAAGGGTTCAAAGAGCTGGATCTTCTTCAGGCAGGTGTAAGGCTCACTGGTTTTCATTGCCCGGTAAGGCGGTTGTCCCGCCCCTTGGATACAGAAGTCCCGACACCCCCACCTTAGCGTCCTGAAGTCAGCTACCTCCTTGATCTGCATCAACAGCGGCGAATTTCTTCAGCTGTCAGCGCGCCAGCCGTGTTGCGCGCCGCGCCGGTCCGGAATCTCGTGGGCTGCTGGTTGCAATCGGGTTGCATCATCACCGCCATGGCTGTGCTAGCGTTCACGTGTTCACGCACTTCGCAGGTCCCCCCATGCATCAGGAAATTCAGGCTCTGGCCCGCGCCCGCTGGCGGATTGCCATCGCCCTCAGCCTCGCCGTGTTCGTTCTCTATTTCGGTTTCATCTTCGCCGTGGCCTTTGCCAAGGAGACCATTGCGCAGCAGGTGATACCGGGCGTCAGCCTCGGGATCATCCTGGGCGCGCTGGTGATCGTCGGCGCCTGGCTGTCGACCTGGATCTACGTGTCCTGGGCCAATCGCCACTTCGACGAGCGACTGTCCGCCCTGACGAAGGGGGAGCAGAAATGAACAGCACCCCGCAGGTCCCAGCCACATCGCTGGGAGAGCCCAACGCCACCGCGATCGCCTTCTTCTTCGTCTTCATTGCAGCCACGCTTGCCATCACGTGGTGGGCGGCGCGCAAGACGAAGACGACGGAGGAGTACTTTGCAGCTGGCCGCTCCATCAGCGGTCGCCAGAACGGCTTCGCCCTGGCCGGCGACTACATGAGCGCCGCGAGCTTTCTGGGCATTGCCGGCCTGGTGTCCCAGTCCGGCTTTGATGGCCTGATCTACTCGACCGGCTGGCTCGTGGGATGGCCGGTCGTGCTGTTCCTCATTGCAGAGCCCTTGCGCAACCTCGGCAAGTACACCTTCGCGGATGTTGTCAGCTTCAGGCTTCAACAGACGCCCGTGCGCGTGTCCGCCGCCATCGGAACTTTGGCGGTGGTGACGTTCTATCTCATTGCCCAGATGGTGGGCGCAGGAAACCTGATCGCACTCATGTTCGGACTCACCTACGAAACGGCGGTCATCATCGTGGGCATCGTGATGCTCGCCTATGTCCTGTTCGGCGGAATGATCGCAACCACCTGGGTGCAGATCGTCAAGGCCGTCCTGCTGCTGGGCGGCGCGGCGCTGCTGACCTTCCTGACTTTGGCCCAGTTCAACTTCAGCCCTGCGGAGCTCTTCTCGAAGGCGGCTGAAACCTACGGCACGGCAGTCCTCGCGCCCGGCAAGCAGGTGGCCAATCCCTGGGATGCCATCTCGCTC
>JBILMZ010000026.1:0-21798 GCA_044375275.1 Micropepsaceae bacterium
AGGCTACGATCGGCGCCACACCCAAACGCTGGCCGAATCCGGATGATGCGCCGTAGGACAGTCCCCGCTTGATCCGGATCTCGGCACTCAGGCGCGCCGAGTAGCCGCCGCCGAACACGGAGTTGGCCACCAGCAACGGGAAGTAATCCTTGTCGGTGCGCGAGACGCCTCGCATGCCGTAAAGAACAGCGGCCTGTCCGGTCTTGGGCAGATCAACCACGACCACGCGACGACCCGCAGGTGCGCTTGCGACGTCGGGTTCACCGGCGAGTGCCTGTGCCGGCTTCGGCCAGTCGCCATAGAACTTCTCGGCAAGGGCGAAACCTTCTTCCGCCGAGATGTCACCGGCAAGCACCAGCACCGCATTGTCGGGGCGCCAGTGCTCGGCATGGAACTGCGCAATCGCGTCACGGGTCAGGCCCTCAATGCTCGCGGTCGAGGAAACGCGGCCATAGGGCGTGTCGGCAAACAGGAGCCGCGTGATCGCCATGCGGGCGAGCGAACCGGGTTGCTTGAGGCTGACCGACAGGCCGTCGAGTTCCTGCTGGCGCTGGCGCTCGATCTCCTCGGCCGCGAAGGCCGGGTTGCGTGCAACATCGGCTGCGATCGTCATTGCGTCGTTAATGCGGTTCGACAACGACAACAGGTCCAGTGTCGCGCCATCGGCGTCGGCACCGGCCGCAATCGTCGCGCCCAGCAATTCGATCTGGCGGGCGATATCGGTGGCGCTGCGTGTCTTCGTGCCCTTGGTCAGCACGTTGGCGACCATGTCGGCTGTTCCAGCCTTGCCGGCCGGGTCCGCCGCACTGCCCGACATGACACGCAGCTGGGCGTTGATGATCGGCAGGTCACGCTTGGAGACCACGATCACCCGCAGTCCGTTGGCCAGTGTCTTTTCGGCTGGTGCAGGAAACTTCGCGGATACTGCAGGTCCCGCGGCTGGTGGCTTCACGCGCTCGGCTTCCGGCGCCAGCGTGGTGATCTTGATCTCCGACTTCGGAATGTCGAGCTTCTGCGCCTGGATCGTGCTCGCCGACTTGATCTCGTCGGATTTTGCATCCTTCGGCTTTCCGTCCTGCGACAGGTAGCGAAGGGTGACACGCTGCCTGTCGTCGAACAGGGTCTTTGCCACGCGCTGCACGTCCGCAGCCGTCACGGCCTGGACTGCCGCGAGCATCTTGTCAGCCGCCGCCGCGTCGCCAAAGCGGATTACGGAGTCGGCCAGCAGCTCTGCACGTCCGAACGCGGTTTCACGCTCCTGCACGGCTTCCGACAGGAGTTCGTTCTTTGCTTCCTCGAGTTCTTCCGGCGCGACGGGCTTGTCCCTGAGGCTCGCGATCTCGGCCATGACGGCCTTCACGCCTTCGTCGGCCGACTTGCCTTCACTGATGATGGCGCCAATCGTGTAGGCGCCGGGATCGCGTGTTGCTTCGAGGCTGGTGAATACCTCTGCCGCGATCTGCTGCTTGTACACGAGGGACTGATACAGGCGGGAGCTTTCGCCCTTGGAGAGGATCGCATCCAGGACCTTCTTCACTGCGAAGTCCGCGTTGCGGCCTTCAAGGCCCGGATAGGTGATGGCAATGCCCGGCAGGGGAACGTTTGGCTCGTAGGACGTGAATTCCTTCGGCGCGGTGCGGGTGGGCTCAACGGCCGTCACGCGCGGAATGGGGCGCTTGGGCGTTGCGATGGGCGCGAAGTAGCGATCCACCCACGCATCAAACTGGGCCTGGTCGAAATTCCCGGACACCACAAGGACGGCATTGTCCGGGCGATAGTAGGCCGCATGGAATGCACGAACGTCATCGACCGTGGATGCGTCGAGGTCCTCGATCGAACCGATTCCGGGGCGACCATAGGGATGAACGGTGAAAGTCGTCTGCGGGATGTACAAACCGAACAGACGGCCATAGGGCGATGCGAGGATGCGCTGGCGGAACTCTTCCTTCACCACATCGCGTTCCGACGCGAAGGTGGTCTCATCGACCACGAGGCTGCCCATGCGCTCTGACTCTGCCCAGAGGATGCGCTCCAGCTGGTTGGCCGGCACGACTTCGTAGTAGTTGGTGAAATCGTCCCAGGTCGAAGCATTGTTGAAGCCGCCGACGTCTTCGGTGAGACGGTCCAGCGTCTCGTTCGGCATGTTGCGCGTGGCCTTGAACAGGATGTGCTCGAACAAATGCGCGAAGCCCGAGCGTCCGACCGGGTCGTCCTTTGATCCGACGTCATACCAGACATGCACGGCGACGTTGGCCGTGTTGGCATCCGGCATGGCATAGACGCGCAACCCGTTGGGCAAGGTTCGCTGCGTGAACTTGAGGGGTTCGACTTTCATGGTCTTCGGCGCCGCGGCTGGGGGTGGAGTGGACGAATCCGAACAGGCGGAAAGAATAGCTGCGCCGAGCAGAACGGCCATGGCGGCAATACGTGATTTCATGGTGGAAGCCCCTGGTTTCGGGAAAAATAGGCCTTTCGGCCCTTCTATCGCAATTCAAGCCTTTGTGTATCGGCCACCGGCGTTGAGGCTGATTTCAGCCCACGGAATGCCGTGATCGGACGACCCGCGCGGCTTTGGCGCAGCGCCATCGTCCTTGAGATGGTCATTCACCACGCTGTGGCGGACCACGGTGCCGATGCGGTGGCGGTTCCTCGAGTAGAACTCCTCGGAGACGAGGATGTGATCCAGGATGTCGCGGTCACCATTGTAGATGTGCGTGTGGACGCTGGAGGATCGCTCTGCCGCGATCCGAAACGTCGGATAGAGGACCGTGTCCCACAGCGTTTTCTTCTCTTCCCAGTCTGACTTCACGTGCGGGGATTCTCCGCAGACGATCTGGGTGCTGGCTGCATCCGGCGTGTCGTTCAGGTCGGCCAGGACGATCACGGGCGTGCGCGTCTTCGACAGCGCTTCGAGAATCAGGTGACGCAAGGCTGTGGCCTCGGCGGCGCGCAGGATCGTCGCCCGCGCCAGGCCGATCGCATAGGTGAAGGGATCGTCGCCGTCCTCGGGGGTGGTGATGATCGGCCCCTTGGACTTCAGATGCGCCACGAATACCAGGATGTCCAACCCGTCGACGTGCACGCGCGCCCTCAGCACGGGACGCTGGAACTGGTCGATCGCGACCGGTACCTCGCGCACCGTGCCATTCGACACCCGGAGCGGTATCTGGAGTTTCAGGGACAGGGGAAAATTGGCGAAAGTCTGGGCGTCGGATATCGGAAAGCGGGAGACGAGACCCAGGCGGGGGCGCTGTGCCAACCTGCCCTTCACATTCTCGTCGACCGAGGCGCCAGGCGCTGCGATGTGCGCGCCATTCGCGAAATGGAAGCTTCGCGACACCACGTCTTCGAGTGCCTCGGTGGTCCAGAGCTCCTGGACGCCAATGATGTCGGGCTTCACGCGATTGATGACGGAGGCAATCCAGTTGGCCTTGGCGTCATATTCTTCCTGGGTGAAGATCATCCGGTCGTAGTAGCGGATATCCGGCAGGATCAGGTTCTCGACATTGAAATTGGCGATCCGGAGATTCATTGGCCCTGCCGCATGCGAAGGGATTCGCGGTGCATAGTGTAAAGGCCGCTGCCGACAATCAACATCGTGCCGGCCATGGCGAGCATGTTGGGCGTGTCGCGCCAGATGAGAAATCCCAGCAAAAGCGCCCACAGCACCCCAAAATACCTGAATGGCGAGACGACAGTTACGTCCGTGCCCCTGAAGGCCCGTATGATGGAGATGTTGGCTGCGGTTACCAGCACGGCGGATCCGGCGAGCAGCCACAAGGCCTGCGTCTGAACCGGCTGCCAGTCCTGCAGGGGTGAGCCGAGGAAGCCCAGGGCGCAGACCGAGATCGTCGTGGTCAGCGTGATCGCTGGCGTCGGGATCGCCGGGTCGAGTCGCCGGGTCACGAGATCGCGGACAGAAATGAGCAGTGCCACCATGATCGCGGTGATCGAGTAGACGCTGAAGGACGCGCCGCTCGGCTGGGCGACGAGCACCACGCCGACGAACCCCACGCCGATGGCCATCCAGCGGCGCCACCCTACCCGCTCGCCCAGGACAATCGCTGCAAGCAGCGTGATGGACAGCGGCGTGAACTGCATGAAGACCGTGATGTCACCCAGCGTCAGGTGTGGCAGCGAGACAATGAAGAGAGCGGCGGACAATCCCTCCAGCCCTGCGCGCACCGCCACGAGCGGCTGTGCTGCCAGCTTCCACCTGGAGCGATCCACCGTGAGTGCCAGGACGGCGGCCGACAGCGTGACCGCCATCAGGCCTCGCAAGGCCATGATCTGCGTGGCGGGCATGAGGGCGCCGGCCAGCTTCACGAAACTGTCGCTGCTGACGAACAGCCCTTGTGACAGCAGGAGCGCCAGGATGCCGCGCGTGTTGTCTGCCGATGTCGGTTTTTGAGTCAATTCGAACCTTCATCCGGGCGACGCCAGCGGTGCGCGGGCGTCACCTGGTAGCCCTGCGGGGCAATGGGCCTAGTATCCTGGCGGAGCCATGGTTGTGATCGGCGTGCGATACGGGATGTTGTCGATGACCTTCTTGACATCGATGTCCGGCGGAAGATCGGCGCCTGATCCGGGAGCCTTGTTTTCGAGTTCACGCACGGTGAAATCCATCCGCACTTCGTAGGTCCTGTCGATCTGGTTCCGCAGTCGCTGCATGGCGTTGTACCAGCGGTTCTTGGACGAGGTGTTCGGACAACTGGCCAGCTCGGCTTCGGAGTTCGCCCCCCAGCGTCGCTCGACGCAATCATAGGGACTGAACGACATCGCGAACAAGCGCTGCATGGCATCGGTGAAGCTGAGGTTCACGCGACGGCCCGCGGAGTTGTTGTAGTAGATCGTGCATGATGCCGTTGCCTGCTCGAAGGCGTCGTGCAGGTCCTGCTTCAGGTTCAGGCCTTCGTAGGAAATGCGCTCATCGCGAGCGTGCCACATTTCCGTGAGGCGCTTGAGATCGTCGCGGAAGGCGCGGAACGCCGTCTTGAGACGGGCATCGCGCGAGGGCGTCGAATAGATCTCCCACTCCATTTCGTCCGTGCCGTAGATGTTGCGCGGAAGACGTTCAGGAGGTGGCTTGCGGTCGATACCTGCTTCAATCGCGATCTCCACGAAGCGGGCGCGATCGTAGAGGTCATTGCACAGTGTCTTGATGGTGGCCTTGAGTTCTCCCACCGGATTGAAAGACAGGTGGCCACCGGCCATGGCGGTACGCGCGTATTCATAGAATCCCATTTCGATGCCGTTATAGGCAAAGCGCGCCTTGCGCCAGTCGCCCTTCGGATCCGGGTTCACGTTGCCGATAAACTGCTCGGGAGAATAGTCGGCGATCTGGTTGTTCTTCGCGATCGTGATGCGCCCTTTCTCGAACCGGATTGGACGGAAGTTCTTGAAGCCCGCGCCGAGGGACGGCAGGTCGCGACCAAACTGGGCCCCGAACACGCTACGGGTCAGCGTGAAGTCCGGATGGGCGTCCATGTAGTAGATGCGACCATCGTCGCCCACCTTGTAGACCAAGGCGACATGACCGTTCACGTCGTAGATGGCTGTACCTGGACGAATGGAGCCTGGCTGGATCTTCGGCGGATAGAGATCGGTCAGCGGGCTCTCGTCGATGTCCGGGCCGATCCGGTAGGATGCGGAAGAGACGGCGTCGCGAACTGCATAGATGACCGACCGACCGCTCTCGCCGCCGGTGATGTTGCGGCGTCCGGCCACCCGGTTGCCCTTGGGAGAGAAGCGGAAGTCGCCGCCGCCGCGCGTGTAGACGCCCGACACATAGGTGAAGGGCAAGCCGTTCTTCCACGCATAGTAGGCGCGAAGCATATAGACGAGGTCCGCACAGTCAGCGTTGAAGTTTATGCCCTTGCCGTCCGTGCCGCGATACGGGTTCGCGTTTGAGTTGATGCAGTCATCGGGCGTGTCGCACTTGCTTTCGCCGATGCGCTGGACGAAGTCGGAATAGCCCTTCTCGTCCGCTTCCGTCCATTCGGGTTTCGTAATTCGCCATGTGTCGGCTGCCCACGCAGTGGGGACAGCAACAACCAGCAGCATCAAGGAAATTGTCAGGCGCAGAAACATACTACCCCACTCGGTGCTGCAGGCTCACAGGGTGCTGCAGATATCAGGACTAGAACATTTGGAATGGGGGGGGCTGTCAAGGTGGTTGCGACACACATACACCACGCTGCGTGATTGTAGCCTTGGCTGCCCATGCAGAACTGCAACGTATCAGGCATCTTCAGCAATCTTCCCCGCCATTTGTCGCCGTCGCTGGCTGACTTCGGCTGCCGGTTCGTGTAAGTTAATGGTTGCCTCCTGAAAGAGGCTATCCAGGTAAGGGAGGAGACCGGGAAGCGGCACGGGTTAACTGTTGCCGACGGGCCTGACTGGTGAGGCGAGGCGCGGGTCCAACGCGACCTCGCTTTTTTGTTGCCCTGTTCGCCCCGCGTCTGCCGGGTTCAGGGCTTCCCGACGAGATCGTTGAATGTGATCACGCGGAACTCGATGATCGCAAAAATCGTCAACCACAGGACAATCGAGATCGCCAGCGCACCGAGCGCCTTGTAGAGCAGCAGCGGTCGCGTCGGCGCCGACGCCACCGTTCCGGGCTCAACCTCCCCCTCTTCGATCTGCGACCTGATGCCGATCGGCAGGAGCACGAAAAAGGCGAGCCACCAGAGCAGAACGATCGTGACCAGCGAGCCCGCGATACCCATGTTTCAGACCTGCTCCAGCTCGATCAGCGTGCCGTTGAAGTCCTTGGGATGCAGGAAAATCACCGGTTTCCCGTGAGCCCCGATCTTCGGCTTGCCATCGCCCGTGATCGTTGCGCCCTCGGCAACCATCTGCGCGCAGGCGGCGTTGATGTCCTCGACCTCGTAGCAGACGTGATGGATTCCGCCCGACGGATTTTTCTTCAGGAAGTTGGCGATGGGTGATTTTTCACCCAGCGGTTCGAGCAGTTCGATCTTCGTGTTGTCGAGTTCGATGAAGACCGTCGTCACGCCGTGATCAGGCTGCGCGACTTCGCCGGACACTTTGGCACCCATGGCGAAGGTGCTGCGATACACCTGAGCAGCAGCCTTGATATCGGGGACAGCGATGGCGACGTGGTTGAGGCGGCCGAGCATTGGAATCAGTCCATGTGCGGTTGCGAGATGAACTGCAGGCTAGAGGGCGTGGCCTCATGCAGCAAGCCTCGAAGCGACCTTCATTACCCCTCCGGTGAAGGGGAAATTGAAACGGGCGTTCAAACAGTGCATGTTTGGATTCTACCGGGCGGGGAAACATGCCGGCTTACATTCAACTCATCGGGATCGTGCTCTTCAACGCCATTCCCCTGGCAGGTGTGCTGTGGTTCGACTGGCACGTCTTTGAGGTGATCCTGCTCTACTGGTTCGAGAACGTGGCGATCGGGGTGGCGCATTTCGTGCGCATGCGGATCGCCGAGCGCGCCAGCCCCCCTCCCGGCGGCATGTCCCAGGCGAACTTCTTTGCCATGCACTACGGCATGTTCACCTTCGTCCACGGCATCTTCGTCATCGCGATATTCGGCGTGGTGATGAATGGCCTTTCCGACTATCGCGGCGGGCTCGGAATGCCGCTCCTGGCCTTGATTTTATGGCAGTTCGTGTCCCTCGGCGCGGACTATGCACTGACGGACGGTTTCAAGGGACAGAAGTCGGAAGACATGCTTTTCCAGCCCTATCCGCGCGTCATTGCACTGCACATAACAATAATCGTTGCGGCCTGGGCGATCGCCGAGATGGGTGGCCCTGTCTGGGCGGTCGCGCTTCTGGTCGCTCTCAAAACGATTGGTGATGTCTTGTTCCAGATTTCCCAGAGTCGCGGCGATCCCGGCAACGTCGTTGCCTCGTTAAGGAAGAAGCGGGGCAACGGGCCACAGTAGCCCTTTCCTTTTCACTGACCCGCTTGTGAATCCGAAGGCCGCGTGGTCTTTTGCCTGCACTACAGGCGTCACACCCGGGGAAGAGACTCATGGACATCATTTGGCTGGCGGGCATTTTCATTACCGTGTTCACAGCGGTACCCGTTCTTTGGCAATTGACCCGGGGACACCCCAGGGGCCTGTTCATTCTCTTTTTTGCCGAGATGTGGGAGCGATTCTCGTATTACGGCATGCGTGGCCTGCTGATTTTCTTCATGACGCAGCAGTTCCTGTTCGACGACACCGTCGCCCAAGGGCAGTACGGCGCCTACACCTCGCTGGTCTATCTTCTTCCGCTGATTGGCGGCCTTCTGGCTGACCAATTGCTGGGGACGCGCAAGGCCATTGCCTTTGGCGCCATATTGCTCGTGGCGGGCCACCTGACGATGGGGATCGAAGGTCCGCCCGCCCAGCAAGTGCTTACCTACAAGGGCCAGGAGTACAACTTCCAGGTCAGGGGACGCATGGAGGCACGTGATGCAAAGATCATCGTGGACGGCCAGCCCTACGCCTTCGGCGCCAGCCAGGAAGGCGGATTTGAAATCAAGGAGCTGCCGGAAGGCGCGTCCCTCCCGGCCGTGCTGCCGAAGGGGGAATATGAGCTCTCGGTTCGCCACGCCAATCCGATCTTCAAGGACATCTTCTTCCTGGCGCTGTCGCTCATCATCATGGGTGTCGGATTCCTCAAGGCCAACATCTCGACGATCGTGGGACAACTCTACGAAAAATCCGATCCGCGTCGCGACGCCGGCTTCACGCTCTACTACTACGGCATCAACCTGGGTGCCTTCTGGGCCTCGCTGCTGTGCGGCTATCTCGGAACGACCTATGGCTGGTGGGCAGGGTTCGGCGCGGCCGGACTTGGCATGCTGCTGGGTCTCATCGTGTTCGGCTTGGGCAAGCCGTGGCTTGAAGGCAAGGGCGAGCCGCCAAATCCCGAGTACCTGAAGCGTCCGGCCCTTGGCCCGATCAACGTCGAGTGGGCCGTCTACCTGCTCGGTATCGCAGGCGTTGGCCTCGTCTGGCTGGTCGTCCAGCGCAATGAGTGGGTTGGCATGATGCTCGGGGCCGGCTCGGTCCTGGTGCTGCTCTACCTGCTGTTCTACATGTTCACGCGCTGCACCTTCGTCGAAGCGCAGCGCCTTATCCTTGCGCTGATCCTGATCGCGGCCTCGACCGTGTTCTGGACGCTGTTCGAGCAGGCAGGTTCGTCACTGAACCAGTTCGCAGAGCGGAACACGGAACTGACGATGGGCGGCGTGACGCTGTCGGCGGCGCAGACACAGTCGTTCAATGCCGGCTTCATTCTGATACTGGCGCCCCTGTTTTCTTTCATCTGGGCTGCACTGGGGCGAGTGAATCTTGATCCGAACCCTGCGCTGAAGTTTGGCCTTGCCCTGCTGCAGGCGGGACTTGGGTTCCTCGTTCTTGTCTGGGGCACGCAGTTTGCCGACGGAAACTTCAAGGTCCCTCTGGTCTTCCTCGTGCTGACTTACTTGCTCCATACCACCGGTGAACTCTTCCTTTCTCCGGTCGGTCTCTCGCAGATGACCAGGCTTGCGCCGCTTGCCGTTGGTTCCACGATCATGGCCACCTGGTTCCTGGCATCTGCCTGGGCGCAATATGTCGGCGGCATGGTCGCTCAGATGACGGCGACTGAAACCGTGGCAGGCCAGGTGCTGGATCCGGAGAAGGCGCTGGCAACCTATGTCCAGGTGTTCGAACTCATCGGCATGTGGGGGATCGGCATCGGTGTCGGGCTTATCGTTCTCTCACCGATCCTGCGCTACCTCGCTCATCCCGAGAAAGCCGAGGGCTGAATGTAACCGCGATCACAGCTGATTGAAGTCAACAGCGCCGCCGGAGAGATCCGGTGGCGCTTTTTTCTGCGATTTTTTGTCGAACCGATGAACACGCGCTGAACGAAGCGTTCCGGCAGCCTTCATCTTCAAGGGTGCATTCTCCCTCCCGTGATCAACGATCCCAAGCGCGAAACGCGCAACGGACTTTCCAGACGGAGAACTACCATGAACATCAAGCTCGCACTCGCCAGCCTCCTTGTTGCTGCTGGTCTGGCCGCCCCTGCTGCCGCCTACTCGCCCTATTCTCACCCGCATCACGTCGGTTTCGGCGGCGGTCACAGCTGGCAGTTCCTCGGAGCACGCGAAGTGAACCACTTCTCGGAACGCGACAGGATCTTTGCCCAGGGCAACCAAAGGTTCAGCCAGGTGAAGATCTGCGTTTCCCACCGTGCCGTCAGGATGCAGGACATCGACGTGGTCTTCCGCAACGGTGGACACCAGGATCTGCAGGTTCGCCACTTCCTGCGCCCCGGTGAATGCACCCGCGCCCTGGACCTGCGTGGCAACCGCCGAGACATCCGGTTCCTGAACCTGGTCTACCAGACGGCTGGTCGAAATTTTGGTCCGAAGGCAGTGGTCCGCGTATTCGCCCGCTAGTTCCTTCGAGAGAGGATGCCACCGTTGCCCCGCGGTGGCATTTTCCTTTTGCGTCAGGGATGGATGTACGTGGGCTTGAGTGAAGCCGTCCTGCCACCCGCAGCAGGCCTGCAGGTCTGGGGCATGGGCGGAAGGACGATGCCGGGCTGGCTCGAGAAGAAGCGGCGCATGTCGGCATCGCACAACACCGCGTCGTGACCAGCCTGCACCAGCGCATCGACGTCTTCATCCCCGATGGTCAAGCCTGTGGGGATTGCAGCAAGGCGCGAGCGGGCCTCTCCGTCAGCCAGGTCGGCCAGTGACACATGCGCGAAGTGCGGGGTCACGCTTCGGCAGGGCAAGGGCTTTCCGTCGGACCCGGCCGGGCAGTCCCTGCGCGCGATACCTCCCGCCAGACGCTGCGTCATTTCCCGCGCATGGATGAGTGTTTCAAAACCATAGCGATCGATGACAGTCGAGGTGACCGCCCCCAGGATCCGGAAAATGCTGTCGAGATAGGGCACGTCGCTCAACTGGCGGTCGGGTTCCGCCTGTCCGTCCACGCTTACGATGAGAACATGCTGGACGCGCTTGAGGCGTTCCGGCTCCGCGGCGGCGTTTTCCGTCGCTGGCGCCATCAGCTGCACCAGCCCGCGCAGAGCCAGGTTGTCCGAAACGCCGCCATCCAGCAGGTGGACGTAGGAGCTCGCGCGTTTCTCCATGTAGGTTGTTGCCTGTTCGGCGAGATGCCGGCGGCGCGAGAACTGGTCCTCAATCCTCAGGTACTCATCGACCCACACCGGCCGACGGCATGACTGCGTGTCGTCGTGTGAATAGTTTTTCAAGCTGATGGGAGAAAACAGGATCGGAAAGCCGTTGGACGCGGCAACAGCACGCGCCACCGGCATTGTCGAAATGTCCGAACAGATCCAGTCGAACGTGTCCTGGCTGAAGATGAAGGGGGCCTCGTTGGCGAAGTCAGTTGCCTGAACACCAAGGAAGGGGCGACCGAGACGCGCGAGGTCGGCGTAGTTCTTTCCCTTGAAGAGAAGCTCGTCGTAGATGCGTGCCATCTCGTCATTGGATCCCCAGTCCGGGTTGAACACCCAGTCCCAGTGCCACGGCAAAAGGTAGATGCCGAATATGTCGGCGTTGAGATCGTATTTCAGGAACTCGTCGACATAGGCGTCAAAGACCGCGTCGCGCTGGACGGCAAATGCGGAGGCCGTGAAGCTTCCGCCCGAAACGCCGGTGACCACATCGATCTCTGAGGTCAGGTTGCGCGGGCCGGGACCATAGTCGACGCTGATCTTGCGCAATCCGGTCAGGACGCCATACCCGAACGCCGACGAGCGTTTGCCGCCGCCTGAAAACGCGAGAGCCACGAAGAGTTCCGGTGACGTGGCGTCCGGGATCGTGGTGATGCGATAGGCCGGGCCGTGAACGGCGGTTTCTAGCGGCACGTTGTGTTGTGCGCTGAGCGAAGAGCAGGCGCCCAGCACCAGCACTGCGAACATAAGCACGCCTGTGTTCAGCCCCTTCATTGGCTGCTCCTCCACGGTCTGTTCGGCAGGTCCCCGAATCACCTGTTGGGGAGAGTTTACCTCTGGTGCGTGTGCAAATTTACCACTTGTGGAACACGAAGAAGGCGCCGGCGGCGATGCATGCAAACCCTGCGAGGTGGTTCCACCGGATACTCTCGCCCAGGTAGAGGACCGAAAATGCGACGAAGACGATCAGGGTGATGACTTCCTGCATGGTCTTGAGTTCGGCCGCGGAATAGACAGCGTGGCCGTAGCGGTTTGCCGGCACCGCAAAACAGTACTCGATGAAGGCAATGCCCCAGCTCACCAGCACCACGCTCCAGAGGGGCCAATGCTTGAACTTGAGATGGCCGTACCAGGCGAACGTCATGAACACGTTGGAAATGCTCAAGAGGACGATGGGCAGGACGTATGCTGGCATGGCGACTTTCCCGGATTTGACGCTCGCCATGTCCCATTTTGATTTGGCGTGTGTCAAAGGAAACTCATAGGTTTGACGCATGGTTCAGCAACCCCAGAAAACAGCACTCGAGCAGCTGGAATATCTCGACTCGATGGAAGGCATCGTTCGGTCGGAGCCCACTGCGCCTCCCCGCTCCCTCCTGTGGCTGCCCCAGGCCGCCCTGGTCCATGCAGCTTATCCGGGGACGCTCGCAGCCCTGACCATCGGGCTCGCGTCCACATTCCTGTCGGATCATTACGGTGCGCCGGTCATGCTGTTTGCCCTGCTGATCGGCATGGCCTTCCACTTCCTGCACGAGGAAGGCCGATGCGTGGCCGGAATCGAATTCGCCTCGCGCAACATCCTGCGGCTTGGCGTGGCGCTGCTGGGCGCGCGCATCACCTTCGACCAGATTGCGCAACTGGGTACGGGCCCGGTGCTCATGGTGATCCTCGGCGTTTCCACGACGATCCTCATCGGTGTGTTGCTGGCGCGGGCTCTCCGACAAACAACGACTTTCGGCATCCTTTCCGGCGGTGCCGTCGCCATCTGCGGGGTGGCTGCCGCGCTCGCGATCGCATCGGTCCTGCCCAAAAACAGTGACACGGAAAGGGACACGATCCTTACTGTCGTAACAGTGACCGCGCTGTCCACCATTGCGATGATTGTCTATCCGATGGGTGTCACGGCACTGGGGCTTGACCATCAGCATGCGGGACTGTTCCTCGGCGGTACGATCCACGACGTCGCGCAGGTCGTCGGCGCTGGGTACATGATTTCGCCGGAAACCGGAGACGTGGCGACCTACGTGAAAATGCTGCGGGTTGCGATGCTGCTGCCGGTCGTGATCGTGCTCGTGGTCATCATGTCCCGCCGCGAAGGTTCGGCTGGCCCGCGCACCGTCCAGCTCGTGCCAACCTTTCTCCTCGGGTTCATCGCCCTCGTGTGCATCAATTCGGTTGGCCTGATACCCCAGCAGGGCGTGGCGCTGCTGAACGATGTCTCGCGCTGGTGCCTCGTAACCGCGATTGCCGCCCTTGGCATGAAGACGTCCTTCAAGAAGCTGGTGCAGGTAGGCTGGCGTCCCATCGGGCTCATGGCTATTGAAACGGCGTGGATCGCCGTGGTTGTACTCGGCGCCGTTGTCTGGCTGCTGTGAGGGTGGAGGAAGTCTGAATGCAAACGCGTGCTGCTGTTGCCCATGCTGCGGGCAAGCCGTTGACGATCGAAACCGTCGAGCTGGATGGGCCGCGAGCCGGGGAAGCACTCGTCGAGCTGAAGGCGACGGGGATCTGCCACACGGACAAGTTCACGTTGTCGGGAGACGATCCTGAAGGAATGTTTCCGGCCATTCTGGGGCACGAGGGCGCGGGCATCGTCCGGGATGTGGGTCCTGGCGTCACAAGCGTCCAGCCGGGTGACCATGTAATCCCGCTCTATACGCCTGAGTGCCGCGAGTGCGAGTATTGCCTGAGCCGCAAGACAAATCTCTGCCAGAAAATTCGCGCAACGCAGGGCAAAGGCGTCATGCCTGACGGCACCAGCCGCTTTCGGCTCAACGGCAAGCCGGTGCTGCACTACATGGGTTGCTCCACGTTTTCCAACTTCACCGTCCTGCCGGAAATCGCACTGGCAAAGGTGCGGAAGGACGCGCCGTTCGATACGATCTGCTACATCGGCTGCGGGGTGACGACGGGCATCGGCGCCGTTGTTTTTACCGCCAAGGTGGAACCGGGCGCCAATGTCGTTGTGTTCGGACTTGGCGGTATCGGACTGAACGTCATCCAGGGCGCCAAGCTTGCAGGCGCGGACATGATCGTGGGCGTCGATGTCAATCCTGCGCGCGAGAACCTTGGACGACGTTTCGGCATGACCCACTTCGTCAATCCCAAAACAGTCAAGGGCGACCTCGTGGGACACATCGTTGAGCTGACCAAGGGCGGCGCCGATCACAGCTTTGAATGCGTGGGCAACACAACGCTCATGCGGCAGGCGCTCGAGTGCTGTCACAAGGGGTGGGGCAAGTCGACCATCATCGGCGTTGCCGGTGCGGGGCAGGAAATTTCCACGCGTCCGTTCCAGCTGGTGACAGGACGTGTGTGGCAGGGATCTGCATTCGGTGGCGCCCGTGGACGCACTGACGTTCCCCGGATCGTCGACTGGTACATGGACAAGAAGATCAATATCGACGACCTGATTACGCATCGGATGCCGCTGGAGCGCATCAACGAGGGATTCGATCTCATGATCAAGGGGGAGTCGATCCGCAGTGTCGTGATCTACTGATCGTGACGCTTCCATTTCTGGATGTAGCGCAGAGGAAATGCAGCCTGATAGTGATCCCGTTTGCTCATTCGGCAAATCCGGTACATGCTGATGTCCTGAACCACTGGCTTCGTGGCCAGAACGAAAGGATACCTGGATGTACAGAACGCTCTCTCTCGTCGTTGCAGCAGCCTCGTGCCTCGCGTTCTCGAGCACCAGTCATGCGGCAGACTATCGTGACGCCAAGGGCCGGTTTGCCCTGAACGTTCCGGATGGATGGGAAGCCGCGGCTCCAACCAATACGGATACGATTACCTTCGTGTTGGGTACGAGCAAGAGCACCAACGATGACGGTGCCGCTTGTCTGGGCATGTTTCTCGACATGCCAGCGACGCGCTCAGCTTCACAGGCTGAACTCAACACGGTCGTGGATGGCCAGTTGAACAAGGAATTTTGGGTATCTGCCCTCAAGTCGTCGGGTGACCAGTCCTTCAGTGTGTCGTCGACGGGAAACCGTGACAAGGACGGTCGCCGGATTCACAATGTCGTGTTCTCCGGCAAATCCCAGGAGAACGGGCAGACCGTTGATGGAACCGGCAAAATGGAAGTGCACTTCGTTCCGGGCAGCATGCACTCCGTCATGTGCGTAACGGATACCACTTCCTATTCAAGGTTCAGCCCGGCCTTCGAGCAGATCTTCTCATCGTACGAGCCAGGCTCTTCCGCGGTCATTGCCAGCCTGACAGCAGCTCCGTCTTCCGCACTGACGCTGTTCGCACGAACTTCATTCAAGGGACAGGCGCAGGTGCTTTCCTCGGACACGCCGGACCTTGTCGCGGCAGGCTGGATCGCGCGTGCGGGGAGTGTTGCGGTAGACGGCGCAGAAGCCTGGCAGGTGTGTGACGGCCGTGGGTACTCCGGCAATTGCCAGACGATCACGGCGGCGAAGGATGAAAGCGGGATGATCGTGATGTCGGCCCGGCGGAAGACCGATGGCTTCAGTGCCGAAGCAGCTACTGCCTCAGCCCTGCGAAGCGGCCTGACGTTGATCAGGTCGCATCGCGTAGCAAACTAAACGTCATCAACGCCCGAGAATGCTGCGTAGCATCCACGCCGTTTTCTCGTGCACCTGCATGCGCTGTGTCAGCAGATCCATCGTGGGCTGGTCGCTGGCCTTTTCCGCTGCGGGAAAGGCTTCGCGACATGTCCTCGCGACTGTTTCGTGACCCTTCAGCAGGTTCTCGAGCATCTGGGAAGCAGGAGGAACGCCTTCCTCTTCCTTGATGGAGGTCAGTTTTGCAAAGGCCTTGTATGACCCAGGCGCAAAGTGACCAAGCGAGCGAACGCGCTCGGCGATCAGGTCCACGGCAGTCCACAACTCCGTATACTGGGTCATGAACATCGCGTGCAGGTCGTTGAACTGCGGCCCCGTGACGTTCCAGTGATAGTTGTGGGTCTTGAGATAGAGCGTATAGGTGTCGGCCAATACCCGGGAAACTGCGTCGGCAATGGCCTGACGGTCAGCGGCTGCGATGCCAATGTCCATTCTGCAATCCTTTTGGATCCGTTCCAGACAGGGGATATAGGTCAGCGGCGGGTCAGTTCCAAGGGTCCGCCCTTTTCGATCGCTCTCTTGTAGGCTGGTCTTTCCCGATAGCGCGAGATCAGGTCCTTGAGCCGCGGATAGGCTTCCAGCCGCCCTGAGCCGTCGGCGGCTTCCAGCACGAAGGACATCTGGACGTCGGCGGCCGTGAAATCGCTCCCTGCAAAGAACTTCCGATCAGCGAGGGCGCCTTCCATGTAGTCAAAATGGTTCGCGAGTTCGCTCTCGATGCGCGGGAGGAGCGGCGCGGCGGCCTGCCCCAGGCGGCTGGTATACAGTGCCAGCATGAGGGGCAGCATGGCTGAGCCTTCCGCGAAGTGCATCCAGTGCGCATGCTCGACCCAATTGGGGCTGCCATCGGCAGGCCACAGCCTGCCCTTGCCTGGAACCTTTGCGAGATACTCGATGATGGCCCCCGACTCCGCGACAACGCGGTCCCCGTGCGTGATAACCGGAGATTTTCCCAGCGGATGGACCCGCTTCAGCTCCGGAGGGGCCGCCCGGGTCACCGGGTCACGCTTGTAGGGTACGATTTCGTAGGGGAGCCCTAGCTCCTCAAGCATCCAGAGAATGCGGTGTGAGCGTGAATTGTTAAGGTGATGGACCTTGATCATGGCAGCCTCTTTCCTTGATTGCGTAGATTAGCACCGGGACTCGGACCTTGCACAAGCGCTCAAACTCCTGAATCCTGAGGCCTGAACCCGCAGAGGACACATGGCATGAATGACCGCGTCACTATCGAGATCAAGGACGGCATCGCTGACGTCCGGTTCAATCGCGCCGACAAGATGAACGCGCTGGATGACGAGATGTTCGCGGGGATCATCGCCGCCGGCATGCGGATGAAAGAGGACAAGTCAGTCCGGGTTGTCGTGTTGTCGGGCGAAGGGCGTGCCTTCTGCGCCGGTCTGGATACCGGCAACTTTGCCCGGACCGCTGCTGCGGGAAAGGAAACCCGTCCGGAGGGTCGCCTGCTCGCGCGCACGCATGGAATCTCCAACAACCCGCAATACGCCGTGTGGGTCTGGCGGGAAGTGCCGGTGCCCGTGATTGCGGCTGTTCATGGAGTCGCTCTGGGCGGCGGTTTCCAGCTGACGCTGGGCGCAGACATTCGCATCGTCGCCCCGGACACCAAGCTCTCGGTCATGGAGATCAAGTGGGGCCTGGTTCCTGACATGGCTGGTACGGCCATCCTCCGGAACCTTGTACGCGATGATGTGTTGCGCGAGCTTACCTATACGGGGCGCGTGTTCACGGGCGAGGAAGCCCTTCAGCTGGGCCTTGCGACGAAGCTGTCCTTAACACCGCGGGACGATGCGTTTGCGCTGGCCCGCGAGATCACGCTGAAGAGCCCGGATGCCATCAAGGCGGCGAAGCGGCTGATGAACGCGCTTCCCCAGCTGAGTGATGCAGAGGCGCTCATGGCGGAGTCCCGGGAACAGGACTCCATCATCGGAAAGCCCAATCAGGTCGAGGCGATCATGTCCCAGATGCAGAAGCGGGCGCCGAACTACTCCTGAGTTGCCGGAGCGGGGCCGTCTGTCACTCCGCGCTTCAGGTATGCGGACACGCGCTCTGCCACGTTCATCCTGATGTCCATGTGGAACAGTGGATAGTCGAGACCGTGGTAGTTCTTGCCGGGCAGGATGAACCGATTGAAAACGCCACCTGACTGGTCTGCAACATAAAGGAACCCGTTGCGGCACTCGGCCCAAGTCAGACCCGGCTGCGGCGCTTCCAGGGGCTTGAATTCAATGCCCTGCGGAGAGTCGTCTCCGAACATGCGCACGGAAAATGTTCCGCTGATCGGGACGCCACCCTTGTGCAGTGTTGCGGGTGCCCGGCCGCCGTCCCTCTTCCAGGAAAGCGGGTTCACGCATACCAAATCGCTCATGTCCGGCGGTGGCGTTCCGCCTTCGCCCATTGCCGCCCAGTGGACCAGGCAACCCGTCTGGTCGGCTGTATCGCAGACCTTGATGGACTTGAGGCTTGCCGCTTCCGGATTTGTTATCCGCGTGCCGATGGCATAGGCAGCCACCATCGAGGACTGCAGGTTCGTGCCGTCAATCTTTTCCTGCAGCAGACGGAATGCGTGCTGGGAACCCTGGCTGTGACTGGCGATGATGAACGGTTTTCCCTTGTTCTCGTTCGCCATGTAGTACTCGAATGCACGGACGACGTCTGCGAAGGCAAAATCCATCGCTTTGGTTGCGATGTCTTCCGGTGCTCCCAAATATCGAAAAATGGATGCCTCCCGATAGCGTGGCGCGTAGACGTTCGCGGTGCCGTTAAATGCACTCGCCTGGTTGGCCATCATCCAGGTGGTATTCTCTTCGGTTCGGCTCTGCGCGTTGAGCGGAGAGTTCCAGTCAGCCCCATTCATGTACCCGGTCGGATGGATGAAGAAGACGTCCACCGCCTGGGCACCTTCAGCTTTTGACACGCCTGTCGGCACATAGCCTGCGGGTCCTTCGCGACCGGGCCATGCGGCCCATGACGACGCTTGTGCGTAGTCCGGATCAGGCGCCTTTCTTGCGAGGTCCCAGTTCTTGGGCGGACCCGACAGCCAGACGATCACGTTTATCGTGTTGCCCGTGAAGTAGATGCCGGCGCCTGCCGCTACAACCGCCAATGCGAGATACGCAATCCACTTCAAGACTTTCCACATGGGCGGCGATCCTTTCGAGACACTGTTATTTCAGATCATAGTCCTGCCAGGCGACGCTTTCAGTAAGCGTCCCGAAATCACGGACATTCGAAGACCAATTCTGTGTGATATGCCCGCTGTCGTTCTTGTACCACGAGTGGCACCTGGGGTCGGCCCACGTCGTCTTGGCCAGCGCCTCTTGCAGGTCCCGGTTGAAACCTTCCTGAGCCGCGGCGGTGATGTCCATTGATGTACGCTGCTGGTCCCTCAGTCCGGAGAGCGCCTTGACCGTGTAGCCCACCTGATGTTCCAGCATCGATGTTATCGAATTGTGTCCCAGGTTGGTGTTGGGTCCGTACAGAATGAACATGTTGGGGAAGTGCGAAACGTTGAGACCCTTGTAGGCCTGGGGTGTACTTGCCCACTCATCGCGAAGATGACGACCACCCCGGCCGATCACATCGAGCGACCATTGCCAGCCAGTCGTTTCAAATCCGGTTGCGTACACGATCACGTCGAACGCGAGCGATTGTCCGTCCCTGGTATCAACACCAGCCGGCGTGATGCGGGAGATCCCCTCTGTCACAAGGGTTACGTTCGGACGCATAAGCGCCGGATAGAAGTCGTCAGCGATGAGGACTCTCTTGCAGCCGATGGGATAGTCCGGCGTCAGCTTCTGACGCATGGCTGCATCCGGCACCTGCTCGGCCAGATGATTGAGCGCGATCCGGGTGTATGCATCCCTGCCCTCCTTGGTCCAGCTGAACGCTTGCCACAGGAACGTGTCCGCATTCAGAAAAGCCAGGTCCCGCCCCATCGCCGCCAGCTGCGGCGCGGTCATCATCAGGGCCTTTTCTTCGTCAGTTATCGGTCGGTCAAGTCGAGGAATGACCCAGTTCGGCGTGCGCTGGAAAACGGTAAGCTGCGCGCCCTCTTTTGCGACTTCCGGAATGATCTGCACGGCGCTAGCCGCAGATCCTATGATTGCCACGCGCTTTCCCTTGAGACTTACACCATGGTCCCACCGTGCCGAGTGAAATGAGGCTCCCTTGAATGTGTCGCGGCCTTCGATGTCCGGCAGTTTCGGGCGGTTCAGTTGCCCGAGAGCAGCGACAACGGCGCGCGATTCATATGTCTTCCCCGAGGCGGTGGTGATTTTCCATGAGGACCTGCTTTCATCCCAGACTGCAGTTCGGGTTTCATCGTTCATCTGCAGATGTGGCCGAAGTCCAAAGTTATCAGCGAGATCCTCTGTGTACTTCTGAATTTCATCATGGCGCGGAAAAATGTGACTCCAGTTCAGGCTTGGCGCGAAAGAGTACTGGTAAACCGACACCGGTACATCGCAGCAGCATCCCGGGTAAGAGTTGTCGCGCCAAGTCCCGCCGACCCGATCACCTTTCTCCAGGATCACGATGTCATTGAAGCCCGCTTCCTTGAGCTTGATGCCCGCGCACAAGCCGCCGAGGCCCGCGCCGATCACTGCTACATCCAGACCGTTTGCCATTTCGTCTCCGGTGCCATCGCTGTTTGTCTTTGGACAAACTTTGTAGGTCCGTGGGAAGCTAAGCAATTGAAAAATGACGTCGTGCCGGACCCATCCCTGTCTCGCGGGTCAAATACGGATGATTTCCACCTTCACGAGCGGTTTTTTGCGCCAGAACTCGCTCAGGTCGCGCCGCACGTAACGGCGGATGTCTTCTGCCGTCCTGCTGTCGTCGTCTCCACGGCGCACGGTTTCGAGGGCCGAAGCGGCTGCGTCCCTTGCGCGGTCAACGACCGCTTCTGGCAAGCCAACGCACATGACGGCGGGTTCGCCCTGGGGCCGGTTGCGTCCGTCCAGAGCGACGGTCACCGCCACGACGCCAGCATATGATGCGCCGCGACGCTCCTTCATGGCCGCGTCGTTTCCTGTCACCATGATCGCGCCATCAAGGTGGAGGCGGCCATGGGGGGCTTCATCAATGATCGTGGCGGGACCAGGAGCCAGCCTGACGATGGAGCCGTTCGGGGCATGGATCGCTTCCGGCACCTGAAGGCTCTTCGCCAGCCTGACGTGTTCCATCAGGTGGCGCTCCTCGCCGTGCACGGGCACTGCGATCTGGGGACGGAGCCAGCCATACATGTCCGCCAGTTCTTCGCGCGCGGGATGGCCCGACACGTGGACGTCGTGGTCCTCCGCGGAGATCACCTCCACGCCACGCATCGCAAAGACATTCTGCATTTCGTGGATGAGACGCTCGTTCCCCGGTATGATCCGTGAGGAGAAAATGACCGTGTCTCCGGGCCCGAGCTTCACGTTCGGGTGGTCACCGGCGGCTATGCGCGTAAGTGCTGCACGCGGTTCCCCCTGGCTGCCCGTGCAGAGGTAAAGCACACGATGTGCCGGCAGGTTTGCTGCCGACTCTTCATCGATCAGCGTGGGAATGTCCTTCAGGTAACCCGTCTCGATTGCGGCATTCGAAATCTTGTGCATGGAGCGGCCAACGAGCGCCACATGGCGCTTGGCTGCCGTGGCTGCCATTATGACTGACTGCATGCGCGCCACATTTGATGCAAAGGCGCTCACCGCGACGCGGCCGCGGCAACCGGCGATGACCTTCTCGAGGTCCTTTCCGACCTGCGCCTCGGAACCGGAGCGGCCCGGGACAAAGACATTCGTTGAATCGCAGACCGTCGCCAAAACGCCTTCGTCCCCCAGTTTCTTCAGGGCAGCGATGTCCGTCTTGCGGCCAACGACCGGGTTGGGGTCAATCTTCCAGTCCCCCGTGTGGAGAACCGTGCCCAGCGGCGTGCGAATGACGATGCAGTTGGGTTCCGGGATCGAATGCGTGATGTCGATGAATTCGAGTTCGAACGGGCCCAGCTTCAGCGAACCGCCGAGGGGAACAACATGGAG
>JBILMZ010000190.1:0-6844 GCA_044375275.1 Micropepsaceae bacterium
GACATGCCCCGGGCTGAAGGCTGAGGCGTAATCGGCTTCGGAGACGCTGTGCTGCTGCCGACGATTCGATCAAACAGGCCCGGCTTGCCGCCGTCCTGGTGGGCGGCGTCAGTGTTTTCCGGTGCTGGCGGCGGTAGCACTTCACCATACTCGTTCAACGTAACACCCATCGCCTTCAGCTTCGCCTGTGCCGGTGCGTAGCCGTTGCGGGCTGCGCGCTCCAGCAGGGAACGCGCCCGGTCGGGATCGCGCGGAATGCCGTTCCCGCTTTCGTACATCTCGGCCAGTTTCCATTGCGCGAGGGACAGGCCTGCAGTCGCGGCGCGTGCGTACCAGGCAGCTGCGGCTTCGGCATTCTTCTCAACGCCTTCACCGCTCAGGTACATGTCGCCGACATTGGCCATCGCTGTGACGAGGCCCTTCTCGGCAGCATCCATGTACAGCTTGAAGGCTCGTTTCGTATCCTTCGCGACGCCTTTGCCCTGACGCAGGAGTTGGGCCACGTTGCGCATGGCCGCAAGGTCATTGTCCCGCGCCAGCTCATCCCAGATCCGGTAGGCTGTAGCGTGGTCACCCGCGTCATACGCCGCGACGCCCTGGTCAAATAGTGACGCTTTCTCAGCGACGACATTGGTGGCGCAGGCGGTCAGCAGGGTGAAGGCTGCCAATGCGAAAAAATGGCGCATAATTGATCCCGCAAAAGGCTTCTGGACGAACCCGTGCGCAAGGCGAACAGCACGTGCGCACGCAAACATCAGCCTGTATACTACCTGAACAAGACACAGCGCAGCGCCAATCGCATGCAAAATGACAAGAGTATTGAAGACGGCTCGTCCGGAATTGAAGGCGGGAAAGACCCGTTTGCGCAGTTTGGCGAATGGTTGGCACTGGCCACAAGGCAGGAGCCAAATGATCCCAACGCCGTGGCGCTGGCGACAGTCGATCCTGACGGATTGCCGAACGTGCGCATGGTGCTCCTGAAGGGGTTCGATGAAAGCGGCTTCGTGTTCTACACGAACTATGAAAGTGCGAAGGGACGGGAACTGCTCGGCGCCCGAAAGGCGGCGCTGTGCTTCCACTGGAAGTCACTGCGTCGTCAGGTGCGCGTCCGCGGCGCGATCAGCGAAGTGTCGTCACAGGAAGCCGACGACTATTTTGCGTCGAGACCCAAGGACAGCCAGATCGGTGCCTGGGCCTCACGCCAGTCACGCGCGCTGAAAGGTCGGTTCGAACTCGAAAAGGAGATCGCGGTGTTCGCCGCGAGGTATGCGCTTGGCCGCGTGCCCCGGCCACCTCACTGGTCTGGATTTCGCCTGGCGCCGGTCGAAATCGAATTCTGGCGTGACCGTCCGTTTCGTCTCCACGATCGGCTCGTGTATCGCCGCACTGCGCAGGAGTCCGCATGGCACACAGAGCGGCTGTTTCCGTGACGTCAACAAGAACGGACGCGACGTTGAAGGGGCCGGACGAAGCGGCAAGACTGAAACGTCGAGCGACATACGCGGCAGTTGGCGTCGCTGGAACGCTCATTGTCCTGAAGCTCTGGGCATGGGCCGTCACAGGCTCCATTTCCATGCTCGCGTCACTGGTGGATTCAACGCTCGACCTGATGGCGTCTGGACTGAACCTGATCGCCGTCAGGCACGCCCTTACGCCAGCGGATGAAGAACATCGTTTCGGTCACGGCAAGGCAGAAGCGTTGGCAGGCCTGGGGCAAGCAGCATTCATCGCGGGATCGGCGGCCTTTCTCTTTTTTGAGACGCTCGACAGGTTGGTCACTCCAAGGTTGATTGAGCAAACCAACATCGGCTTGGGCGTGATGGCTGTATCCATCGCATTGACGGTGTCACTGGTACTTTATCAGCGCTACGTGATTGCAAGGACGAGATCCCTGGCGATCGGTGCCGACCAGTTGCACTACGCAACCGATATCGCAACAAACGCTGGCGTTATCGTCGCCTTGTTGCTGACTGGCGCCTGGGGGTGGGTCTATGCTGACCCCCTTATCAGTCTTGCCATTTCCGCGGCGATCGGTTGGGGCGCATTCAAGATCCTGAGCGGGTCATACTACGAGCTCATGGACACCGAGTTCGATGAAGCCGACAGGAACCGGATCAAGGACATCGTGAAGGCGCACAAGGAAGTGATCAGCCTGCACGACTTGCGGACGCGCCGCGCGGGCCACAACGCCTTCATCCAGATGCATCTCGAATTGCCCCCGGACATGACGCTGGCAGAGGCTCATCGCATCAGCGACGAAGTTGAGGCAGAAATCCGGAATGCCTTTCCTGACGCAGAGGTTTTGACGCATCAGGACCCTGCTGGCCTCGAAGCGGTAACTCCCCTGGACCTCAAATAGGGCGCGACTGGAAGGCGGGCTGGTTGTTTGCTATGCATCCGCAAAACCGGACGGGTACCCATGAAGCGCTTCATCCCACTGCTGATATCAGGCCTGCTGATCGTGCCCGGCGGCGCGTTTGCTTTTGGGGTGGATCCCGGGAACAACAACCTTGGTTCGGAGCACGAAAAGATCACGCGAGCCGCTGTGCGCGACTTGGAACCCCTTACGCTGAGGGAGCTCGCAGGTGACGGCGACCATGCCGGCGCAGTCGGTATCCCCGATGATCCGGATCGCGGCTTGGTTAATCAGGCCTCTGCTCATTGCGACGCCGGGGACTTTCTGGAGACGGACGGCGAGTACGCGCAGTCACGCGAGCAGGCACAGAAGGCGCTGTCGTCATGCCGGGACTTCATGATCTCGAATATCGAACATGCAGTGGCGCTCGCCGGCGGTCTCTACAAGGGCGCGCCGGAGGCCATGGGCCTGAACTGCAACTTCACGGCAGACACACACTCCGTGAAGTGTAAGGTTCTCGCTCACCTGGGCTTGGCATTTCACGCAGCGCAGGACTTCTATGCACATTCCAACTGGGTCGACCGTCCAGCCGCCGGACGCGTCACGGGCAAGAATCCGCCAGGGTTGGGGCAGTCGGGGCGCGCGCGATGGCTGGACCCGCGGCTCAAGGAAGAGTTTCCTCAAGGCCTGATCAGCGGATGCCCGGGAGACCTGCGCCTCCTCGGTGTGACAGTCGGATGCGGGTACGGCGATCTTCCGCCTGTTCTGGGGAAGATGCGCATCCTGCGCGAAGACCTGGGAAAGACCCGTGGGCCGATCGGTCGAGGCGCTGGCGGAACAGGCACCACGCCGCGCGGCGCAATGAATGGAAATTTCTCCAGGGCAGTGAGCGCTGCAGTCGAGGATACGGCGGACAAGTGGGCATTCTTCAGGGAGCGTGTTCTGGAGACCTATGGTCGGACCAGGGGGGCGACGATCCTGTGCATCCTCGAAAAGGACAGCGCCGATGCCGCAGGATGCAAGTCCAAGGCAGAAGCAGCAACCGTTTGCTTCAAACGCGAACTGAACATGGCAAGGCTCCCCGACGACGACTCCTATGGGACCAGCGCAACACCTTCCGAAGCCGAGCGCGCTGGTGCTCGCCCGCAGTTTGAAAGCCTCCGTCGTTTTTGCGTCATTGAGGAGACGGACGTGACCCGGGCCCATGTGATCAACGGCAGCACCTCGGTTGACGGTCGCAGTGCGGCGGAGACGGAGGCCATCGACAGCCTGGCATATTGGGGAGCGTGCCCGGCAGAACTGCAGCGAAATCTGCCATCGCTCACGCAGTCGACGAAGGAGAGCTACATGTCCCTTCTGGCACAGGCCAAGCCTGATCCCAGGCAGGAGCAGTCGCTTCTGTCACGCCTTTACGCGTCGTGCATTCTGGACGCACATCTTCGGCAACTCAGGAAGTAGACACTGGCCGTGGTGGCGGCAGTTTGAGGCTGCCGCACCCTGTCTGGTTCCCTCTCATACCCGCTCATTCACGCCAGGCGCGATTGATGCTGTCGCGCAGCGGTTGCGTGAGGTAGGCCAGCGCAGTTCTTTCTCCCGTCTTGATCATGACAGCCGCCGGCATGCCCGGTTGGACGGACTGCTTGCCAAGGCGGTGCAGCTCGCTGTCGGGAACGTCCACATGGGCCACAAAATAGGTAGCGCTGGTACGAGGGTCCTGAAGCGAGTCCGCCGAAATATAGGCGACGCGCCCATAAAGCATCGGAAGATCCTTTTGGCTCAAGCCCGTGAAGCGTACTTCGGTCGGCAAGCCGATTGCCACGGAATCCACATCGCTGGGGCGGACCCGGACTTCGACCATGAGGCGATCATCGCGAGGAACGATCTCCAGGATGGTATCGCCGGGCCGAACGACCGAGCCGATGGTGGTCAGGCGGGGAGCAAGAACAAAGCCGTCAACCGGCGCACGGATGGTCATGCGCTCATAGGCCTGTTCTGCCGCACGATACTGTTCGCGCAGGTTCGGGATCCGGGCCTGGACTTCACGCAGCTCGGACTGCACCGTCGATTTGATCTGGTTCTTGGCCTGCAGCAGCTTCAGCTCGGATTCGATGAGCGAACTGCGCGATCGTGCAATCATCGCCGTCGTTCGTTCAACACTGCCGCTGAGCTGGGAAATGTCACGATTCAGCGAGAACACGCGGGATCGCGTGGTGTAACCCTTCTTGTACAGGTCGTCGACGACGCTGAGCTCTTTCTCGGAAAGTTCAATCTGCTGACGCGCCGTGCGGCGATCCGACTCCAGCGCATTCAGCTCGTTCTTCAGCTGGTCATGCTGCTGCTGGATCATCGACAGCTGTCCATGCAGTTCAAGTTGACGAGCCGTGTAAAGCTGCTTCTGTCCATCAAGCAAGTTCTGGACTGCCGGTATCTTTGCTGAGGCATCCACCAGAACCTGCGAGAACTGGGGTTCGGGCAACTCCGTGATTTCAGCCTGCATGCGGGCTTCGGTGGCAAGCGCAAGGAAGTAGGAATCCCGACCGCGCGTATAGCGCTCAAGCGCATCGGCATCCTCGAGCTCCACAAGCACATCACCTTCACGAACTTTCTGCCCGTCTTCGACCACGATCTTTCGAATGGCTCCGCCGGTCGGATGCTGGATCTGCTTGCGCTTGGACGCCACCACAACCTGTCCGTCGGCAACCACCGCGCTTGCGATCGGGGCCGTGACGCTCCATGCGCCGAAACCACCGACCGTAAGACCGATGATCGCGAACCCGAGGATCATGGCCCGCTTCGTGTTGGTCGGAAGGCTGGGAACCTTGTTCGGCCAGTTCGGCCGCCTAGGACTGTGTTTTGCTTGCTGCATGGCGAGCCTCGAGAGGTGTCACGTTTGAAGGAGCGGAAGCGCCAGGCTGCGAGGTTCGCGCATCCGACGCAGCCTTGTTGAGTGATGCCAGGACTTCATCACGAAGCCCGAAGGAAACAACCTGCCCGGCCTTCATGACGACAAGCTTGTCGACGGCTGGCAGGATCCCCGGACGGTGCGTGATGATGATGACCGTTCGTTTTTGCTGCTTGAGAATCTCAACTGCACGACGGAGGTCGGCTTCACCGGCAGCATCGAGATTGGCATTGGGTTCGTCGAGCACGACCACGCGCGAGTTTCCATACACGGCTCTCGCCAGAGCGACGCGCTGTCGCTGCCCGCCCGAAAGGAGTTTGCCGCGCTCGCCGATGATCGTGTCATAGGCCTGCGGCAACGTCAGAATGAAGTCATGCGCGCTCGCGATCTTGGCCGCGTCGATGATGGCGGCAGAGTCATGCGAACCGTAGCGCGAGATGTTTTCGGCAACGGTACCCTCCATGAGCTCGACGTCTTGGGCGAGGTAGCCGATCTGCGGGCCGAGGTCCGAAGATGCCCAGTCGGACACCTCAACCCCGTCCAGCTTCACATTGCCTGCCGATGGCTTGACGGCGCCAATCATCAGGCGGGCGAGCGTTGTCTTTCCTGAACCGGTTGCGCCGATGATCCCCAGTACATCGCCAGGAGTCAGGTCAAAGGAAACACTTCTGAGTGCAGGCTCCTTCGCGCCCGGAAACTTCATCCAGACGTCCTCGAGAGAAAACTTTCCAACCGTATGCGGAAGTTCCGTTCGCGGCGCATCCTTGATGTTCTTCAGCACAGATGAAAGCCTGGCATAGGCCTGCCGCACCTGCACGAAGCGCTTCCACTGGCCGATTGACGCTTCAATCGGAGCGAGCGCGCGACCCATGATGATGGACGTTGCCACAATGGCGCCTGCCGAAATCTCGCCTTCCAGTGCCAGGTAGGCGCCAAGCGCAAGCGAGAGTATCTGCAGCAACTGGCGCGCAAATTTTGCAGCCGCGCTCAGACGCGATGCCCGGTCGCTGGCCAGAACCTGCCAGGCAAGGCTCGCCTCGTGATGCTCTTCCCAGCGACGCTGTACGTTCTTCACCATGCCCATGGAGCGCGCGGACTCGGCATTGTTGTGAAGGGTGGTGACGAAGAATTCCGAGTCGCGATGGGCCTGGGCAGCCTCGTTCAGGGGTTTGCCGGTAGCAACCTCGCTGAGATAGGCGAGGCCTATGATGACAAGCACGCCAGCCAGTGCCAGGCAACCCAGTGCAGGGTGCAGCAGGAACACGATGAAAAGGAAGATTGGCGTCCAGGGGGCATCAAACAGGGCGATGAGCGCCGGGCTGGCGAGGAAGGAACGGATCGATTCAAGATCGCGCAGACCGTGAGCGCTTGAAGTTTCCGTCGGCTCTTTTTCCATCGAAATGCCGAACGTGTGATCCCTGAGTTCGTTATCGAGTTGGGAGCTGGCGCGGACCAAGAGGTCGGATCGGACGACTTCTACCAGCGACTGGAACAGCAGCACGCCAACAGACAGCAAGGTGAGGAAGAGGAGCGTATCCTTGCTTTGTGAGGTCATGACCCGGTCGTAGACCTGAAGCATGAACAGC
>JBILMZ010000027.1:0-21680 GCA_044375275.1 Micropepsaceae bacterium
CGACCAGACGGGAGAAGGCTACAAGAAGCTGATGTCCTCGCCCCGCAGCATCGAGGCGTTCAGGCTCCTCATTCGCGAAGGTGGTCATTCGACGGAGCTGTCGGAAGCCTTTGGGCGCAATCTCTCAATCCCGGCGACCACTGCGGCCAGAAAGCTGATTGCGCACTCGATTTCGATCGGTGAATGCGTGTCCATGGATGTAGAAGTCGTTCAAAAGCTGATGTCGGCGCCGCTGTACCATGTCGTACTGGACCGGACATTGTTCGGCGAGCGTGGCATGAAGCCTGTACTGGCTGAGGCGTATATCGACGCGTCGATGGCTGCCCTGAAATCTCTCTTGTGTACTGACGCTGCCAGTGCCGCTGCAGGCGCGCGTGTCAGGTTTCGAGAGCCGGGCTAACCCCGAGGGGTCATTTGAATTCCTCTAACAGATGGCCTGCCTCAATTGCGCCAGCCAACACTGCTGGGTCGTGGCCTGGCATGATTAAAATGCCGGGCTCTTCGCGCTGAAGTCGGTTCAGCTCTGCCAGCTGCAGCATGACGGCATCGCGGTCTTCACGCAGGAACCACCAGGTTACAAGCCGTGCACGCTCGCGAACGAGGTCAATGTTTCGCTTGTGCCAGGCGACGTCGCCGATGAAGAGATATTCGCGGCCATCGGTGCGCCTGACATAGATGATCTGGCTTCCTGGTGTATGCCCCGCAGCCCTGATCAGGACGACGCCGGGTGCTACCGCAAGATACTTCTCGAATGAGACTGGCTTGTAAGCCTGGCGGAGCGCTTCGGGAAAGACGGCTGGCGCGAGACGGTCTGCGTGTTCGACCTGCTCTGCGTTGAGTTTCGTCACGGGCAAAAGCTGTTCGAGATTGGGCTGGGCAAACAGGCCGGCCGCGTGATCCCAGTGTTCATGCGTGATCAGGATGAGCGCCGCCTTGTTCATGGCCGATACGATGCGCTGGTATGCGGCGCTGTCATATCCGGATACTGCGGCATCGCCCGCTTTCATCGTGGCTTCGTCAAAACCCGTGTCGAGCAGGATGGTCTTGTCGGCATAGACCAGCTGGAAGGCTGAAACCGGCAGGGCCGTTCCTTCCCAGCCATCGCCCGCGACGACGGCTGTCTTCGGGAAGGTGATCGTGCCGACGGTCTCGACGCGGATCTCTGCGGGACCGGTGCCTTCGATGCTGTCCGCAAGCGATCTGACCTGGGCGATGTCGATCGCGTAGCTGCCGGTCGGCGGCATGTGGCTTTCGACGATCAGCCAGTAGTACGCCATGCCTGCAACGGCGATCAGCGATGCCAACACAATGGCGATCGTGCGAAAGAGGCTCATGCGGCATCGTCCTTCTGGCGTTGCGGACTGGACAATCCGAAACTAGGACGGCTCGCCTTGTTCGGCAAGCCAGGCCGCGGCGCGTCAGGTGCGTTCGACGGCGACGACGGTGGGCTTGCGGTTCCTGATGGTCAGGGCGATCCGTCCGTGCTTGAGTTCCAGTGCGGCGTTTCCGAAAATCTCCCGACGCCATCCCTGCAACGCGGGAACGTCGGCATTGTCATCGGCTGCGATGTGATCGAGGTCAGATGACGAGGCGATCAGCTTCTGGGCGACGCCGTGCTGTTCGCACAGGATTTTCAGGAGGACACGCATCATGTCGCCCAGGACGGGAGGCACCGAGACTTGCGCGCTGCGTTCAATTTCGGGGACCGCCGATGCTGGCAGGGCGAGCCCCGCCTTGACGGCATCCAGCAGGCCCGCGGCTCCTCTTGACGTCGAGAAGCCCCGGGGGATGCCCCGCAGGTTTTCCAGATCGTCGGCTGTTGCCGGTGCCTGGGTCGCAATTTCAAACAACGCATCGTCTTTCAAGATTCGGCTGCGCGGGACGTTGCGCTCCTGGGCGAGGCGCTCGCGCCATGCAGCCACTTCGACGACAACGGCCATGAACCGGCGGTTGCCTCCGCGCAGCTTCAGGCGGCGCCAGGATTCCTCCGGCTTGAGTTCGTAGGTTTCCGGTGAACGCAGAATGCCCAACTCTTCTTCGAGCCACTCCGAGCGGCCGCTCTTTTCGAGTTGGCGGTTCAGTGTTTCGTAAACGCGGCACAGGTGGGTGACGTCGGACAGGGCGTAGTCCACCTGCCGGTCCGTGAGGGGGCGGCGGGCCCAGTCCGTAAACCGGGATGACTTGTCGATCTGAACGCTGACCAGTTCGCGCACCAGAGTCTCGTAGGCTGCTGCATCGCCGAATCCGCAGACCATGGCGGCTACCTGGGTGTCGAACAACGGCGCGGGGATCATGCCTGCCTGGTGGTAGAAGATCTCGATGTCCTGGCGTGCGGCATGAAAGACCTTGATGCTCGGCGAGCCCGCCAGAAAGTCATAGAAGAGCTTCATGTCCAGGCCGGGGGCCAGGGGGTCTATGGCGACGGCAAAGCCCGGAATTGCGGCCTGCAACAGGCACAGTTTTGGCCAGTAGGTCGTGTCCCGCATGAACTCGGTGTCGATGGCGATATACGGGGCACCTGCAAATCTTTCGCAGGCGGCCGCAAGCGCTTCATTCGTGGTGACGAGACTTCCCATTTGCGGTGCTATAGCCCATGTTGCGCGGTCTTGACAGGTTGTGACCACACAGCCACAAGGGGCCCGCTTAAACAGCCATTTTCTGAGAAACTCAAGGAACTTCCATGCATCGCTACCGCACCCACACCTGCGGCGAATTGCGCGCCAGCCATGTAGGCAGCCGTGTCCGAATCTCCGGCTGGGTTCATCGCCGCCGCGATCATGGCGGTCTGATCTTCATCGACCTGCGGGACAATTACGGCCTGACACAGTGCGTGGTCGAACCCGACAGTCCGGCTTTCACGGCCGTCGATGGTTTACGCGCGGAGTTCGTGGCGACCTTTACAGGCCGCGTGGTGGCAAGGCCAGGCGACACGGTAAACAAGGATCTGCCGACCGGCGAGATCGAAATCCGCATCGACGAAGTGGCGGTTCAGTCCGAAGCGGGCGAACTTCCGTTGCCGGTGTTTGGCGAGCAGGACTATCCGGAGGACATCCGCCTCAAGTACCGCTTTCTCGACCTGCGCCGTGACCGCATCCACAAGAACATCCTGCTGCGTTCGAACGTGATCTCGAGCCTGCGTCGCCGCATGATCGACCAGGGTTTCACCGAGTTCCAGACGCCGATCCTGACGGCCTCGTCGCCGGAAGGCGCGCGTGACTTCCTCGTGCCGTCGCGTCTCCACCCGGGAAAGTTCTACGCGCTGCCGCAGGCACCGCAACAGTTCAAGCAGTTGATCATGGTGGCGGGCTTCGACCGCTACTTCCAGATCGCGCCCTGCTTCCGCGATGAAGATGCGCGTGCCGACCGTTCGCCTGGTGAGTTCTACCAGCTCGATCTTGAAATGAGCTTCGTCACGCAAGAAGACGTGTTTGCGGCGGTTGAACCGGTGCTCAACGGCGTGTTCCAGGAATTCTCGAACGGTCGCACGATCAACCCGGGACCTTTCCCGCGTATCCCGTATGCGGAGTCCATGCTCAAGTACGGCTCCGACAAGCCCGACCTGCGCAACCCGATCATCATCGCTGACGTCAGCGAGGAGTTCGCCGACGCCACGGTTGAGTTCAAGGCATTCAAGGGTGTCGTGGCCCAGGGTGGCGTGGTTCGCGCCATTCCGGCACCGGGCGCTGCTTCACAGCCTCGCTCGTTCTTCGACAAGCTGAATGACTGGGCGCGCAGCGAAATGAAAGCGCCGGGTCTCGGCTACATCACGTTCGAGAGCGAAGGTGGCAAGCTTGTCGGCAAGGGGCCGATTGCCAAGTTCATTCCCGAGCCCGTCCTCAATCGGTTGGCCACGAAGGCCGCGGTCAAGGCGGGTGACGCGCTGTTCTTCTCGGCCGGAAAGGCTGATGCGGCGGCAAAGCTTGCGGGTGCCGCGCGCATTCGCATTGGCAACGAACTGGGCCTCAAGGCCTCGCCGTACTACGACTTCCACTTCTGCTGGATCGTCGACTTCCCGATGTACGAGTTCAACGAGGAAGACAAGAAGATCGACTTCAGCCACAACCCGTTCTCGATGCCGAACTTCGATCACGACGCGTTCCTCAAGCTCGATCCGAAGGACGACAAGACGATCCTTGGCATCACGGCGTTCCAGTACGACATCGTGTGCAATGGCATCGAGCTGTCCTCGGGTGCGATCCGCAACCACCGTCCGGACATCATGATCAAGGCGTTCGACATTGCCGGCTATCCGGCAGAGGTCGTGGAGCAGAAGTTCGGCGGCATGCTGAATGCCTTCCGCTTCGGCGCACCGCCGCACGGTGGAACGGCGCCGGGTGTTGACCGCATCGTGATGCTGATCGCTGGCGAGGAAAACCTGCGCGAGGTCACGATGTTCCCCATGAACCAGCGCGCGGAAGACCTGATGATGGGCGCGCCTTCGGACGTGACGCCAAAGCAGCTGCGCGAACTGAACATCCGCGTGGTAGCGCCGGAGCCCAAGGCTCAAAGCTGACGAATGGCGCGGTTGGTGTCGGGTTACACCAACCGCTCCATCAACACGGCATCGTAAGTGGTGCCGTCAACACGACGATAATCACGGATGAAGCCGACTTCCGTGAAGCCAGCCTTGCTGTAAAGGGCAATGGCCCTCGCGTTGGCCGAGAAAACCGTCAATTCAATCTTTGACAGTCCCGCGCGTGGCGCCTGCGCGATGCATGCTTGCAACAGGCGCTCTCCAAGCCCTTGCCCCCTGAATGGCGCAAGGAGGCCCATGCCCAGGATGCCGCGGTGACTGCACTCGGGAATGTCGACAGGGGTCACGTCTGCCCATCCCACAACGGCGTTTCCGGACAGGACGACAAACATTGGCCAGCCATTCGCGATGTGGAGGAGCGGAAATGCGGTTTCTTCGCTGTGAGGCGGCAGCGTGATGCGCCCGAGGTAGATGCGCTCGGCGGCTACGGCCTCGACTGCAGCCCGCCAGCCGGGGATATGCTCGCGCTGTATGGGTCGGACGTCCGGGGACATGTGGTGGCCTGTCTTTGGGGCTCAGGGTGTGCCGTTGACGACAGTCACGCTGTCCCATTTGCCCGCGAGAACGGCAAGCATGACGCCTGCAGTCTCGTTGATCGCGTCGGCCAGTTCCGCACGAATGGTGCCTTCGCGAATGTAGTTCGTCCACGCGCCGGGGTTCCGGCTGACCTGCCTGAACCAGTGCGCGAGCGCACGGCTGGCGTTCTCATAGTCGGCATTGGCAAAGTCGACGATCAGCGGATCTCGGGGATTTTGGATAAGGGCGCTCTGCGAAGGCCAGGTGATGAGCAGCGGCCCGCTCATGCCCAACACGCCGGCCTTTGATGCGATGGCCCTTCCGAGGCTGTAGTCATACCAGGCAATCAGGGTATTGCAGTTTCGCGCCTGGAAGGCTGCGGTGATGTCATCCGTCGGGATGCCGGCGATGATCGGCCAGTAGGTTGCGAGCACCTGCTGGCTCGACGCCGATTCAGGGGACACGTAATCGAGGGACGCCAGCATGATGTCGCAGAACTGCTTCTGCGTCTGCTGTTCGCGATCCGTGATTGCAGATTTCGGCAACAGCACAAAGCCGAAGGCCTTTTTCGTGTCGAGCTGCATGGTGCCGCGCTGGAAATGGCTCAGGACTTTCAGTTCGGTTCCGGCTCCCGGTGGCCCTGAGCCGCCGGCGACATAGTCAACGGTTGGCGGTGCGGGGACCGGTGATGGAGGAGGATTGTTCAGGCAGCTTGCCGGCTGGCCATTCGGGCCGGGCGTGCAGTCGGTGGGCAGGCTCGGTGAGCTGACGGAAGGCGACGGGGTATTGGCTCCGGGAGGTGCAGTGGGAGAGATCATCTGCGCGAATGCTGAGCTGCCGGTTAACACCAGGGCAAGTAACAGCGTTGCCAGCCGGATGCGGGGGGCAGTTCTGTGGTGGTGCATGGGGATCTCCAGTCGACCAAAACTGTCCATTGGCAGGCGATGAGGGGAATCGTTGGAGGGAAGCATGGGCGAGCCCGACTTTCTAAGCAACTGCACAGCACGGCTTGAAATGTCGGTGTCCCGATGTTTACGGCCGCCAAAGCCTCACTGGAAGCCCGCAAGTGGAAGCGCATCTAGATGTAGCGCCGAAGCCGGATGGCTGACCCTACATTGCCCAGGAGAGCGAGAAGAAGAAGCGGGTGGATCCCTGTTGCGAGGGCGGGCTTCCGCCGATGGATCTTGCTGCTTCCACGCTGGCAACCAGACCATTTCCCAACATCAACTTGAGTCCCGAACCCGCGGACGCGAGGCTGGCATCACCGGTACCGGATGGGTTTCCTCCGAGGTTCAAGACTTCGCCAAGATCGGCAAATACAAAAGCCTGAACCGTTTCGAGGGGTCCAAAGTTCAGGGAGGTGGTGTATCTTAGCTCCACACCGGCGGCCCAGCCCGTGTCTCCGCTGAGTGACGAATAGTCGAATGCGCGACCGAGGCGCGCGCCACCAAATCCGATTTCCTCGCTGTCCGGCAAAGCGCCATCTGCAAACTGACCTGATGCCTGGATCTGAAGTCTGATATCCGACCAAAGTGGTGTAGAGGCGAATGCGTTGAGCCTCAATTTTGCAAACTGCGGTCTGGCATCATCGAGGCTGAGGTTGACATCTGTTTTCCGGGAGGCGTCCAAGGCGTCAAGTCCGACACTGCCTTCGATGTTGAGATCAGCTCTTGAGTGCCCGCTCACCTCCGTGAGGGAGAGGCTGCCTCTCAGCATGACCAGTGTTTCGTCGCGTGGTGCGTCATTGGCAAAGTCCTGGATGTTGTGTCTCCGCTCCAGGGACATGCCCAGCCACACTGATTCCGCACGCGACCGAAACAAGGGAACCGAGATCTTTCCCGACAGGCGTTCTGAAGCGTACGAAGACTTTGGTGTGAATGGGTCAGTATTGTCCTGCGTTTGGGAAATCGAAGCGTCGACGTCCAACCAAAGATTTCCGCCGAGCACAGAACGTGAATAACTCGCGGTCGCGAAAGAGAGTTCTGTGGTGTCTTCTGGTGTAAAGAACAACGAGCCTGTCAGTCGATCGGCGTTACTGAACACCGAATTGAGCGATACGGATGCATAGGCTTGTTGCGGACCGGCAGCGGTCGTGCCGCGATTGTCTGTGTAGAGCCGCAGGGATACGGGTTTTAGTGCAACCTGCAAGTGCAACCGGAAGCGCGCATGGTCTTCTGGATCTGGCAAGAGCTGGGAGGATTTGATCGTGAACCCGTAGCGGTCAGACAGAAGCAGCGACTCGCGCTCGAATGTGTTGAGCCTTAGCGGGCGCTCGGTCAGTGTTTGGGAAAACTGGGAGCGCGCATCGTCACTATTCATGCCGGAAGCATCCACGTCACTCACAAAGGCTTCAATCAATTCCAACTGCAGCACGCCGCCCTTGATTTCTTGTGGCGGGATGATGGCCCGGGAAAGGAAATATCCCCGTTCGCGATAGAGTTGGGTGATGACACTTGTCAGCTTTTCCAAGTCGCTTTCACCGACCTTGGTTCCAACGAAAGGAGCCACGACCGGCTTCAATTGCTCGGCGCTGAAGATAGTGCCTCCCCGGATTTCCACGTGGGAAAGCGTGAACGGTTGTATCCCGGTGGCTGGGGCGTAGCTATCCGCTGCAAAGGGTGTCTGCGGCGCTTGTGCGGGCTTACTGCTCTCCGGCAGGCGGTCTTCTATCCGTCCGGTTTCCTTGGTATCAGCGCGCGCGTGTCCGATTGCGCTGACCAGTGTCAGCGTCAGCGTGGCCACGACAAGATAGGTTCGGCAGCTGAGGCGGCGCAGCTCATGGCTCCATCAATTTCCAAAGGGGAACGTGCATGCGTTACGGTTAAGACGCGCTTAACCAGTTGTCGGTCCCTAAAGGTTATTCGTGATCTGTATCCGACGCCGGGTATGGCTTGGGCCTCTAAACCACGTTTCTTTTCTCATCATTAGTTCAGTGCGGCCGATTGTGGGCGTTCTTCAATGTTGGGTGACGGAGCGCGACGTAGATGATCGCAGGGCAGACATTCCAAAGTTTCGCGAGGGTTGTGCTGTTTTCATTGTTGACGGCCGGAGCGCTTCCTGCAGGGGCGCAGGCCGGTGACAAGTGGCGGCTTGTTCAATCTACCGGCCAGGTCACTGCCGGCGGTGCCGGGCTTGTTCCTGTGGCAGTCCGTCCCAATGACGCTCTTCCAAAGAATGGATGGCTTCAGACTGGACCCAATGGTAGCGCCGTGCTTGCTCATGACCGGGATACCATCATCATCGGTCCCCTTAGCCGCGTACAATTGCCGGACGAAACCAAGGCTGGAAACACCCAAGTCATCCAGTCGCTCGGTTCGGCTCTCTATCAGATCGGGAAAGAGGCTGCGCCCCATTTTCAGGTAGATACGCCATATCTTGCGGCAATTGTGAAGGGAACGACTTTTGTCGTGTCAGTGGGAAGCGACTCGGCACGCGTGGACGTGACGGAAGGCCTGGTCGAGGTAGCGAGCCCCGACGGAAGCAGTGTTGAATACATCCGTCCGGGGCATGCAGGCCTGGTGTCTCATGCGGATGGCACCTCGGGGCGTGTCAATGTGATCGAATCTCGGGAGAGCCGCGAGGGCTTGCCGTCCGCAGCGCCGGGCCTGTTGGAGCAGGCCGAGGAGCGCGGTGAACGCGAAGTTTTGGACTCGAACCAATCGGACAAAGTTGTTGTGGCGACTTCGATTGGGCAGGTCGATCTCAATATTCGTGCAGTTTCGGAGGGGCTTGCCTCGGGTGTCGTGCAGACGTCCGTTACGTCTTCTCGCGCTCGCTTGGACGGAGGCGGGAGTGACCGTCAATACGGCAAAGACAGAGAGAATTCCGAGGCCGCATTAACGGCGAAGACAGGAGGGGGCGAAGCAAGCGCTGAGGTTCCAAGATTGCCGAGATCAGCTGTGCCATCACCCGTCGTGCCGGTCGATGTCCCGGACTCGCCTTCGGACGAAAGCCCCGACAACCCGGCTGGAGGTGGTGACCGCGGTGATCACGGCGGCAACGGCGGCGGCAACGGCGGCGGCAACGGCGGCGGTAACGGCGACGATAACGGCCGCGATGATGACGGTGACTTCGGCAATGACCGCGGGGATCGCGGTGGCAATGGCGGCGGCCGCAGGGGGCGCCGCGGCTAAGGCTGCGAAGCAGGAAGCCGTCCTGTGCTGCCACGGGTTTGCACGTCCAGGCTTCTGCTTTAGTGGTCAAGGCATAAGTGCTGAAGCCGGACAGCGAGCCTTCAAGTGCGAGCAGAGAAATGCCGGATCTGCTGAAAAATACGACTGTTGATCAGGGTGTCTGGTTGACCACTGTCACGCGGTCCTGCTTTCCAGCCAAAACTGCAAGCATGACGCCAGCTGTATTGTTTATGGCATCGGCGAGTTCGGCGCGGCTGGTTTCTTCCCTGATGTAGTTGGTTCAGAGTTCCGGCTTTCGACTGACTTGCCGGAACCGGTGGCTTGGCGCGCGTCTTGCGTTTTCATGATCTGCATTGGCGAAGTCCGCGATCAGAGGGTCGCGGCTATTTCGGACCAGAGCGCCTCGGGTTGGCCATGTGATGAGCAATCAACCACTCATTCCTGGAACGCCGGCTTTGGACGCAATCACCCGTGGGAGGCTGTCGTCATACCAGGAAACCAGGGACAGACAATCGCGGTGCTCGGTGGCATCCGCAATCCTTGACGTCGGAATGATCGACATGATCGGCCAATGTGCTGCAAAGACCCGGTGGCGAGAGGCGAGGTCGGGGGAGCCGAAGTCGAAAGACGCAAGCATGATCTCGCAAAACCGCAGATGGACCCAACGTTCCCGGTCAGTTACGTCAGAAGTTGGCCCTTTGAAAGCGTTTTGCCAAACAAGTTTCAGGAAAGGGTGAGGACGTATTCGGTTGGTACCCCTGTTCATGGTTCGTCGCCCCTCAAGTGCCTCCGTGACTTTGAGGCCTGAGTGCAAGACTTTTTTTACCATGTCCCTTTTCGTGACGTTAGCGGTGGATACGGGAATGTAGGCGTAGGTGCCTGATATCACGCTACAGCCATGCGCGGCAGGCGTTGGGTGTAGAGGCACCTCGCGATGAGGCGATATGGCTGCGTACACGGATATTTTATCAGGCTGGCTTCGGACGCGTGTCAGCGGGCTTGTCATTTGCGTGATTGCGTTCGCAATCCTGACCACTGGAGTGCTGTCGCCCCTGTCGTTGGCCCTCCGGGATACCTGGTTCAAGGTCTTTTCACGTTCCGCGTCAGGGGACGTGCTTGTGCTGCATATCGACGCCAGAAGCCTGCGTGAACTTGAATCGTGGCCTTGGCCTCGCAGTCATCACGCTGTTGTTCTGGAGCGACTGCGTCATGCGGGCGCAGAGGTTGTAGCATTCGACATCGACTTTTCGTCTGCCTCCGTACCTTTGGAAGACAAAGCGCTGGCATCATCGATTGAGCGGGCTGCGGGTAACGTCGTGTTAGCATCTGTGGTTCAGCCAACGGGAGCGACGAACGGCTCCCTTCTCGAAACCTTGCCACTCCCGGCGTTTGCAACGCATGCGCTCATAGGCAATGCAAACATTCTGAATGTGACGGGTGTCGCTCGCGAAGCAAGCCTTTCAGTATTCGGTCCGGACGGGTCACCAAGACCCAGCTTCGCGGCGCTTGTTGCCCAAAGGGAATTTGCAGCAAATTGGCTCTTCACGATCGATCATTCCATTGATGTCAGGACCATTCCTCGCCTCTCCTACGTGGATGTACTCAAAGGTCGATTTGATTCGAAGAATGTAGCCGGCAAACGAGTCATCGTAGGAGCGACGGCTGTCGAATTGGGAGATCGTGTTTCTGTCCCGGTACAAGGCGTCATCGCTGGCGCGGATCTTCAAGCGATCATTTCAGAGAGCATCTTGCAGGATCGCATGCTGGTGGATACGGGCCTGCTGGGCAACGCTTTGCTTGTCATCGCGACATTGATGTTTCTCAGGCCGTGGCAAATGCAATGGGGCGCGCGTACCGTCGCACTTCCGGCCGTGATGGCTATTGCCGGACTTCTTGCCATTAGCGCAGTGACATTCCAGGTCGCGGGGGTACTTGTCGATCCGATTGGTGGTATTGTTGTCACGGCGGCTTGCATAGCTTGGGTAGGATTGTTGGAGCTTGCTACCCGATCACGAACGCTTTTGCGCGAACGCTCGACCAGCACCATGCGGCAGATGATGATCACGCACATCGTTGAGGACAGTTCTGATGGGATTGTCGTGGTACGCGATACCGGCAAAGTCGAACTCTGCAACGAGCAGGCTGCGCGGCTTCTCAACGTGCCCCAACGCGCTCTGACGGGCCACTCTGTGGAGAGTTTTCTTCCAGAGTTTGATGCCACCGTTCCTTCAGGTGACAGCGTTGAGGGGCAGGGCCGGACTTGCGATATCAGATTGGACGGGCCGGACGGAGGCTATCTCATTGAGATGTCGGTTCGCCGTTCGCGATTTGACGTGATGGATGACGCAGCCGGAACCGGGGCGACCTATCTTGACATTTATACGCTGCGCGACGTGACGGCCGTCAGGAAGGCGCGCGCCGCCGAGCAGAGGGCTCAGGAAGAGCGGTTGCTCGCCGAGCGCGCAAAAACAAACTTCGTCGCCAATATGAGCCATGAGCTTCGGACGCCGCTCAATGCCATCATCGGTTTTACTGAGATGCTCTCGAACGAAGTTCTGGGACCAGTCCAGCAAAGGGCCTATGTCGAGCATGCGGATATTGTTGTTAAGAGCAGCCACAACCTTCTCGCGGTCATCAATAACGTCATTGAGGTGGCACGGCTCGACAGTGATCTTGTGGAACTCAATCGGGAAAATTTTCCGCTGGTCGAGGCTTTTGATTCAGCTTTAGTCCTCGTTCGTGCACTGACACTCTACAAGGAGCATGACATCAGGGTGGCGGTGGCACCGGAGGTCACGCATATCGTCAGTGATGCACGCCTGCTGAAGCAGGTGATCTACAACCTGTTGTCCAATGCCGTGAAATTCAGCCCGGCAGGAAGCCGTGTGAGCTGCTCGGCGTGGATCGAGGGTTCGGATGTCGTGATCGAAATCGAGGACCAAGGCTGCGGAATTGATGCCGGGGCCACTCCGCGCCTGGCTGAACTGTTCGGACATGCGGAAAGTGCCTTCTCGAGGCCTCACGACGGGCTGGGGATTGGCCTGCACCTCGTGAAGAGATGCCTTGAAAAGCTTGACAGCCGACTGTCATTACATACAGCGCTGGGGGGCGGCACACGCGTGCGGGTTGTGTTGACGTCCGCTGCCGTTGTTGAGCTGGATACGCGTGCCTCGACCGCGCTTGCGGGCTGAGGTTGCGTTTCGGCCGATCGTCAGGTGCGCGAAGCTGCAGTGGTTGAATTCAGGCGCCGTGGCGAAGCCGGTCGCCGGGACGGCGACTTCCCGCCCAGCCGGGTAATCTTGCGGAGTGCTGCACTGGCCAGTCCTGTCCAGCTGTTGAGGCGGCGTTCAAGTTGCTGGACATGCATGCGTTCGAAGCGAAGGTCTTCCTCGATCCGCTGGGCCCGCGCCTGAACGTCCGTGAGTTCGGTCTGCTCGATCAACACCACTGGTTCTGACGGCGCAGGCTGGTTCTCGCCCATGCGGCCGCCACTGAGGGCCCATGACTCCGCGAGTTCGGCGCGCAGTTCGGCGATCTCGGACTGGGCGGCCCTTTCGTCGGCTTCCAGTTCCTTGAGCTTGTCCTGGGCCACCTTGAGCGCATCCTGATAGCGCTTGGCGTCAGCGGCGATCTGGATGGCCTGCTTTTCGTGCTTGTGGATCTGCTCCTTTGCTGCAGCGAGTTCGCGCGACAGGGACATGGAGTTGGACAGCGCGCCTTGCAGCTCGCCCGACAGTGACATGATCTTGGTCCGCGCTTCCTCGACGTCTGCCTTGGTCTTTCCGCCTTGGCCTCCCTGCTTGCGGAGTTCGGTTTCGATCCACTCTGTGCGCTTGGATACGCTTTCGGCCATGGTTCGCAGGTCCGATGCGTCCGTGGTCATGCGCTTGAGGGTTTGAGACATCTCGTTCCGGTTTCGCTCGAGTTCGGCTATGTCCCGGATCAGGTTCGAGGCGTGTTTTTCTGCGGCTTCGGCACGCCGCAGGTTCTGCGCGGACGCTGTTTGAAGATCTGCCGTGTCATGCTGAAGTTGATTGAGGGCACTTTCAAACCCGGCGGAAGCATGTTCTGCCCGTGTTGCACGCTCCGAGACTGTCGACAATTCGGTTTCGAGTGTCCGCGCGCGCTGCACCAGGCTTTGGTGCTTGCGCGCTAGATCCGCGTGTGCTGCCCGTTCCTGTGAGAGTTCGGCGCGGAGCATGTCAGCGCCATCCGCGCGCTGTCTCGCTTCGGCGACATCGAGGTCAGCCTGCTTGAGCGCGTCGGTCTGGGCGTAGGCGACGACACCGAAAAGCTTTGCACTCTCCGAGAAGTTCTGGCGAACGCGGTCGAGTTCCCGCTTCGGGTCTGCCGCCTTCGGCTCGTCGCAAAGTGTCGTCAGCGCGCGGTAGGCGGATTTCACCCAGGAGGGCACTTCCGTGTGCGCTTCGAGCTCCGCCATCGTGGCGCGATGGTTGTGCAGTTCCAGATCGAGGAATTCACGCACGTCCTGGCTGGCGTCCGAGACCGACCGGGGCCACTGAATGCCCAGGCGACCGGAGGTTTGCGCGAAGAGGCTGCGCCAGTCTTCCAGCAGGACATCAAGGGACACAATATTGCGGGCCAGGTGCCGTGTCTCGTACTCGGCGTCGAGATAGTGGCGCAGCCACAGCAGCATCGCCTTTTCGAAGGAGATGCCGTCGCGCTCGCGCAGTGACTCTGCGACTTCCAGCGGATTGCGGACGATGATGACGGGTGCCGAGCGGATGCCTGTCTTTTCAAGGACGGACATCCAGTAGGGCAGCGTCCGGCACATCCGCGGGTCCTTGAGGACGATGAGCGGGGCATTGCCGAACTCCTCATCGATGGCCTGCTGGATCTTGCCGCCGAACTTTGACGCCGTGTCATTGTCGCGCCATCGCAGGGGCGGTGCGCGCCAGTCGTCCCAGGTTGTGTCGATGGAGGCGAGCAGCTGCTCATGCAGGGCGACAAGGCGAGCAGATTCCCAGTGGCCACGGGGATTGGATTCGCTGGCTGGTACCAGATGGCGGGGGAGTGCGGCGCCGAGGAAGCTGATGATGCGGGCGAGGGCGGATGACCCGCTTCGGTGCATTCCAAGGACGAGGATGGCTGTCCTGTAGGGAACAGACAATCGATCCGGCCTTTTTGCCATTCCTGCACTCTCCACTCGCAACTCTGATGACTGCAACGCGCGCGCGAGTCCTCAGGATCTGTTACCCCCGAATATCCCACCAACGAATCGCCTCTCATGATGATGCCTTAATGCATCGGGCCAGGCATTCCGCAGGCTCGCTTTCCACAGGCGATGTGGTCAACCGCGCACAGGTAGAGTGTCTTGGAATTCATACGATCTGCGCCGTATGCATTATCCTGGTTGAAAGGTGGGCGCGCTTGATCGTGTCCGTAGGTTACCCGGCGCTGTCAGCGACTTCTGCGCGATGCGAGCGGCCTGATTCACCGGCAGCTTGGTTTGCCCGCGGCGGGCGGGATGTTACCACTCTCCGCATGACGCCTGAGTTGAAAGTCGCGGCCGCGACTGCCGTGTTCCTGCTGACCCTGACGACGTGTTCGTTCCTGTTGCAGGATCGGGCAGAGGAGCATGAGTCCACGCAGGTGATCCGGCTCGGGGCATGGCCGCGCGAGGAGCCGGCGCACCAGAGAGACATCATCCTGCCTGTCAGTGGTGTGTCGCGAAAGGGGCTCAAGGACACCTGGGGTGTGCCGCGAGATGGTGGCCGGACCCACAAGGGGATCGATATCATGGCACCCAAAGGGACGCCCGTGATTGCGGCCACGGCCGGGCGGATTATGCGCCTGCACCAGAGTGATCGGGGTGGCGTTACCCTGTACCAGCAAGACGAGGACGGGCAGCATATCTTCTATTATGCGCATCTGGACCGGTATGCCGATGGGGTCCGTGCGGGCATGAAGGTCAGGCAGGGGCAGGTCATCGCCTATGTTGGCGAGAGCGGAAATGCGCCGGTGCCGCATCTGCATTTCGAGATCCAGATGCAGAATTCGTCACGCAGGTGGTGGAGCGGGGAGGCTTTCAATCCTTACCCTGTCCTGCTTTCGGGTGATCTGCCGGGCAGGTCTTTGAAGGGCCCGGTTCTGGCACGATTGAAGTAGCCCCTTTTTCGGGGACAGCGGTTGTGATTAAACCATCTGACCGGTGAAGCAGGGATTTTCGCGTGCGCACAAAACTGTTGTCCATGTTGCTGTTCGTCCTGGCGGCGCCTGCCGTGACGGCCAAGACCATCGATTCAACCGTGATCGAGGGCCTGGGTCTTGATGGAAGGTGGGCACAAAGCTGCAATCGACCGGCCAGTGCGGACAATCCCTATCTGGTCTACGCGGCGCCGGATGCCGGGCAGCCGACGGAGCGTCGGGTGTCTCCGCCCGACGAAGACAGGATTACCGAACTGCTGGACGTTCAGTGGCTCAAGACGCGCGAGCTCGTCTGGGTGATTGCCGAAGGCGAGGTCATGCTCACGATCGTCAGCAAGCTCGAGGGCAACAGGATGCGCGTGTGGTCCATGTCGACCACAGACGGACAGTCATTCATCTCGAAGGGCAAGGGACAGGATGGACATCCCACGCCCTGGCTCAACAAGTGCGAGACGAATTAGGTCCCTTGGGTTCTTGCCTGATTTTCCGGGTTAAGGGATTTCGGTGTACCTGATCTCGCAATCGTAAGTGAATTCCCATTGCGGATCATACATGAGGCTCGCGCCGGTCAGCGCGCACTTGCGGCCCAGTGAAGAGAGATAGGCTTCAACGGCACGTTCGAGCGTCTGCTTTTCGGTCGTGTTGTTGTACTCGCCAAAGGTTGCGTTGCGGATCATGACGTCGCTCATGGCGGTCGACAGGCTTGGCGTGATGATCATCTTGCCGGCGCTGGGCTTGTCGAAGATCCTGAACGACCGGTTTTCGAAGGCAAAGCTCGTCAGGGGAACATACCGGTAGTCGTCGTTGACGTACTGCGGGTAGGCGCAGGCGGTCACGGAAACCAGCGCAAGCATGATGGTCAGCGATGGGCGGCGCATGGCATTCCCCTCAATTCGGGTCCGGCGGGTCGCACGCCGGACAGGCTCAACTGATTCGCATTCGCCATTGTCGGGCATTCAGTTAAACATTTGTGCAACAGAGGACCTGCTCCGCATCCCGGCCCTGCAAGCCGATCAGGACTGGCGAGTTTCCGCATGCGGCGAATGGTGATAAGCAGTTCGGGAACAGGGGATTTGTTCCCTTGCGTCCAGAAAGTCATCTGCTTCAAGGTAACAGCATGAGTAACGAAACCGCATCCGCGTCCAGCGGGATAAAGCTTCCGGCATCGCGTCATGAGCTGGGGGCGCTGGCGCTTGCGGTTACCGTCGTGTTCCTGCTGGTCCAGGTTGGTGCACCGATCATCCGCACCTTCGACTTCCTTGATCCGAAGCTGCGCGACTACTTCATCGGCATGAGCTTTGCAGCGTTTCCGTTCATTCATCGCGGATGCAAGCAGCAACTCCTGCGCATGCGCGGATCAGACGAGCCGGTGCTGCATGATTCCTCGCCGTGGTTCGTGACAGGCATTGTAGCGGGCGCGATCCTGTTTGCCTGGAACCAGTTTGTATCGGCACTTGCCGGCCTTTCGCACATGACCATCATCGGCGCCTATCCTGATCCAACCTCGCTCAATCTCAGCATCGAGGAACTCTCTGGCGTGCAGACTGTGGCGGCGCTGATCATCATTCTTCCGATCAGCGCCTTTGCGTCGGTCTTTGCCGGCATCCAGATCAACCGGCACACGCGATCCCATGTGTTTGGAGCCATCGGCATTGCCGCGGCGTTCTTTGTTGTCGCCAACACCACGGTTACCTATGCGATGCATCCTGACATGGTGGTGCAGATCTTTTCGATCATTGCTTCGGGAACGGCGGAGGGGCTGCAAATTCTCTTCGGCATGTGCCTTGTCGGGTTCATCGTGTTCGGGTTCGGGTCGGGCGGGGTTCTGATTTCGCGCATGTATCGCGAGCGTCCCCTGGGGCAGATCATCGAAGTTGCGCGCAAGCTCTCCGTGGATGAACGGCTGCAGCTTGCCCATGAGCTGAACCTGCGTATCCGCGCGGCTCAAGCGGCTTCAGGCACTGCAGTTTCCTCTGCTGCCGTGCAGCCTCAGGTTCCAACGGCGGCAGAGCCGTGATGCATCGTCCCTGGAGCGTCCTTCCTGCACTGGCCATCATCGCAGTGGGTCTGGCCACGTGTGGTGACGCCTTGAGTCCCACGGGCGCCAAGGGTGCTGCGGTGATCACGAAGCTGGGACTCCAGGGCAAATGGGCACTGGATTGTGCGGCTGATTTCAGCCGCGAGAACCCTCACATGATCTACACCGTCCCTGCAGTCGGGGCGCCCACCGAGCAGTTGCTGGCCCGGGATCCGCGGCTGGACCGGGTCACGCCGCTCAGCGACATTGTCGAACTGGAGGGTGGCTTCGTTCAGTGGGTGCAGAATGCCGCCGGCGGGCAGGTGACGGCCATCATCAAGGTAGACGGCTTGCGCCAGAAAACATGGAATGCCGTCATGTCTGACGGCACAGTCTTCGTGGCGGAGGGCAAATTCAGTGGCGGTTCGCAAACGCCCTGGTTCAACAAGTGTGCTGGAGGATAGGCAAGCATCATGACACTCAATTCAATTCGATTTGTAGCCCTCCTGTCGGGCTTGCTTCTGGCATCGACCGCTGCCCGCGCGGATCTGGCGCCAACTTCCGTGGGCAGTCCACTCTTCCTGCTTGGAGCGGTTGCGGTGCTTGTCATCGTGCTTTGGCTGCTGATCCGGGGCGCGCTCACCCTCCCCGATAGCTCAAGCGATTCTGACGACGGAGCCGGCGTCGGCACGCTGGAAGGCATTGACGAGGATGACGACGAGCGGAAAAAGAGGAAGTAGCTGCAGATCGTTTCAGCTGAAGGCCTGAATTCCTGTTTGGGCGCGCCCGAGGATGAGGGCGTGGACGTCGTGCGTGCCCTCGTATGTGTTGACCGTTTCGAGGTTCATCACGTGCCGGATGACATGATACTCGTCAGAAATCCCGTTGCCGCCATGCATGTCGCGAGCGGTTCTGGCGATGTCGAGCGCCTTGCCGCAGTTGTTTCGCTTGAGCATTGAGACCGCCGGCGGCGCCGCTTTACCCTTTTCGATCAGGCGACCGAGTTGCAGAACTGCAGCTGTCCCGAGCGTGATTTCGGTCTGCATATCTGCAAGCTTTTTCTGGATCAGTTGAGTTGCTGCCAGGGGCCTTCCGAACTGCTTGCGGTCCAGCGTGTACTGCCGGGCCCTATGCCAGCAGAACTCTGCGGCGCCCATCACGCCCCAGGCAATGCCGTATCGTGCCCTGTTCAGGCAGGAGAATGGCCCCCTGAGGCCTTTCACGTTGGGCAGCTGGTTTTCAGCGGGCACGAAGACGTCTTCCAGAACGATCTGTCCGGTGATGGACGCGCGCAGGGAGAACTTTCCCTCGATCTTGGGGGTGCTGAAACCCTTGAAGGCACGTTCAACGATGAAGCCGCGGATCTCCTCATCGTCGCACTTGGCCCACACGACCGCGATATCGGCTATAGGGGAGTTGGTGATCCAGTTCTTTGATCCCCTCAGCATGAAGCCACCCGGCACGGCCTTCGCGCGGGTGATCATCGAGCCCGGATCGCTGCCGTGGTCCGGTTCAGTCAGGCCGAAACATCCCACCATCCTGCCAGTTGCGAGCTGCGGCAGGAAACGCTTCTTCTGGTCTTCCGATCCGAACGCGTAGATGGGGTGCATGACGAGGCTGGACTGCACGCTCATGGCGGAGCGATAGCCTGAATCCACCCGTTCGACTTCGCGTGCGGCCAAGCCATAGGCGACGTAGCCCAGTCCTGCGCCGCCATAGGCTTCCGGGATCGTGATGCCCAGCAGTCCCATGTCACCCATTTCGCGCATGATCTCGGTGTGAAAGATTTCCTTCCTGTTGGCCTCGAGGACCCGCGACATCAGCCTGTCCTGCGCATAGTCGTGCGCGGAGCGCGCGATCAGGCGTTCCTCCTCGGTCAATTCGTCATTCAGGAGGAGCGGGTCTTCCCAGACAAAACTGCCGCTATCGAGATCGGTCTTCTGCTTCGATGACATGTGCCAGGTGTCCCGGTTTTCTTGGAAATGCCGGGAATGATTAGCCTCAACCCGTCAGGAATGCCATGGGGCTTTGCAGTCGCGCCTGGTGCGGACGGCTTGATTGGGGCGGCAATCGGTGGCCTGCATGCCACGTCGCAGGAACAATGCATGAACAATAAGCCTGCGGGCGTGAATTTTGCAATTGTCTTAATCAGTGAAGTGATATCATCCCGGTTGATGTGCTGAGGCGCATGCAGGGATTCGAACGCAGGGCAGGGACATGACTTCCAAGGCAAAGACCGGAGCGAAGAAGCCTGAAAAGGCCGTATCGAAGGCAGCGGCAGCGGCGGTACCGCCGCTCCTGTTCCGGGTGACACTTGAGGTGAATCATCTCGAGCGCGCCCGGGCGGTCTACGAAGAACTTCTTGGCATGAAGGGAAAGAAACTTCCCGGCTCTCGCGTTCATTTCGACTGCGGCCAGACCGTGCTCCAGATCTCGGATGTGTCTGCTTCCGGGCCTTCTCATCCCTGCGCACGTTCCGTCTGTTTCGCAGTGCCCAATCTTGATGCGGTTCACAAGCGTGCCAAGAAGCTCAAGTGTCTTTCGCTTGAACTCGTTCACGACCGCCCGGGTGGCGCCATTTACAAGCGTCCCTGGGGTGAAAAGTCGTTCTACGCTGATGACCCCTGGTTCAACTCGCTCTGCTTCGTTCAGGCAGGCACCGAAGATCGCGGCTGACGGCATTGCAATGGCGTCGTGATCCGGCCAAAACTCGGCCATGAGCACCGCGTTCGCCTCCCGCATCAAGGCCTGCCCTGTCGTCCATGATCCGTCACTGGCGGCCCGGACTCTGGAACATGTGGGGAGTTCCTCAGTTCCGGAGATGGCACGCGCGCTTGTTCTTGGCGTTTCATCGAATAGCCCCTTTCTCAGCCAGATGATGGAGCGCGAGCGTGAATGGCTTGCGTCGGCCTGGAACCAGTCTCCTGAGTCCCTTCTCGAGCGGGAGTTCCTGCGGCTCGACGGCACAAGAGATCTGCCCCGCGGGGAGATGATGTCCTGCCTGCGTGAAGTGAAGCGCAGGAGTTCGCTTGTCATTGCGCTCGCCGACGCTGGCGGCGTGTGGGGACTTGATGAAGTCACGCATGCGCTGACGACACTTGCTGACAAGACGCTCTGCGCGGCCCTGGCGCATGCGTTTCACGATGCCGTGGGTCGCGGTCGTCTGAAGGATTGCGATCAGGCGGCTCCTGAAGCGTCGGGACTTTTCTTTCTTGCAATGGGAAAGTACGGCGCCTTCGAACTCAACTATTCCAGTGACATAGACTTCAGCTGCTACTTCAACGCAGAACTCCTGCCTGTTACCGATCGTTATTCTCCGCAGGAGGTGGCGGTTCGGATAACGCAGGCCACTGTCTCGCTGATGCAGGAAGCGACACAGGACGGATATGTGTTTCGCTGCGACCTGCGGCTGCGGCCGGATGCGGGATCGACACAGATCGCCGTTTCGACCCGTGCGGCCGAGGGGTACTACGAGTCCATGGGGCAGAACTGGGAGCGTGCCGCCATGATCAAGGCGCGCGTCTGTGCGGGAGACCGGGCGGAAGGTGCGTCCTTCGTGAAGCATCTGCAGCCATTCATCTGGCGCAAGTATCTCGACTTCGCTGCCATTGAAGACATCCACTCCATCAAGCGCCAGATTCATGCCCATGGCGGCTTCGGTGACATCGCCATACCCGGACACAATATCAAGCTGGGGCGTGGTGGCATCCGCGAGATCGAGTTCTTCGCGCAGACACAGCAGCTCATCCTCGGGGGGCGGATTACTGACCTGCGTCATCCCAGGACGGTCGATGCACTCGATGCCCTCGCCGAGCGTGGCGTGATTGCGGCACTTACCTGCGACGAGCTCAAGGAAGCCTATCGGTTCCTCCGGACGCTCGAACATCGCTTGCAGATGATCGAGGATGAACAGACGCATTCAATGCCGAAGACCCGGCAGGGCCTCGAGAACGTGGCTCATTTCCTGGGCCTGTCGGATGAAGGGGCGCTATCCGGCGTGCTGCAGAAGACCCTGACGCTGGTCCAGGCGCATTATGCAAGACTGTTCGAAAGCCAGCCCTCCCTGTCCAAGCCTGCGGGCAGCCTGGTCTTTACGGGTGTCGATGACGACCCGGAAACAGTTGGCACGCTCAGGAAGATGGGTTTCTCCCAACCGGAAGCCATGTCCGCAACAATCCGCGGATGGCACCACGGCAGGATCCGTGCAACACGCAGCGAGCGGGCGCGAGAGAAGCTGACGACGCTGATGCCGCTTCTTCTGGATGCCCTGTCGAAGACGGCCAATCCGGATATCGCGTTTACGCGCCTGGAC
>JBILMZ010000028.1:0-21513 GCA_044375275.1 Micropepsaceae bacterium
TATCCTTCGCCACGGCAAAGTCCGGCGCCTTCTTCATGAGCGCATTGACCACCACGGGCCTGAACATGCCGAGGCCGGTTGTCGTGACGAAATCAGAGTCGGCGTATTCCTCGAACCAGAGCGCACGGGCATAGGCGAAGGGAGCCGACGGATAGAGCGCAGGCGTCGGGAACTTCTTTTCCAGATAGGCGCAGATGGCGGATGAATCGGGGATCATGGCGTCCGGACCTTCGCTGTCATCGCGAAGGACCGGAATGCGCTTCAGTGGCGAGATCTTCTCGAAGTCCGCGGGCGGTGCAAAAGGCGAGACCGGATCGAGCTTGTACTCAAGCTGCTTCTCCGCGAGCACCACCCTTACCTTGCGAACGAAGGGTGACAGAGGGGCTCCGATGACCGTCAGCGACATTTGCTACTCCCGAGGGGTTTGTTGCGTTGGGCGCAATTTCGGTCATCGGGGCACCTGATTGCAATGGGTGCGGCTGCAGATTTGACGCTTTTGGCTGTGGTGACAGAAGCAGGTTCAGCGCATCCGCCGCCCAGTGCACATCGAAGCTGAAGCCGAGTTCCTGGGCGCGCTGGGGCACGACACGCTGGGAATGGAGGAAAATCGTCGACATTTCTCCCATGGCGCGCTTCAGCACCCAGGCTGGCACGCCCAGATAGAGCGGACGGCGGAGGGCGCGCGCCATGGCGCGCTGGAAGTTCCCATGGCGCAGCGGTTCCGGCGCGACGGCGTTGATCGCCCCTTCCCAGCGTGTGGAATCCATGGCGGTGATGATCATGCGCACGAGGTCGGTGCGCGTGATCCAGCTCATCCACTGCTGTCCATTACCAAAAACGGCGCCCAGGCCGAACCGCGCCGGTAGCGCCATCATCGGCAAGGCGCCGCCAGCCGTGTCGAGCACGAGACCCGTACGCAGGCAGACGACGCGCGTGCCCAGCTTGCGGGCGCGGAAGGCTTCAGTCTCCCAGTCCCGGCACAAGTCGGCAGCGAAACCGTTGCCGGCGGCCTTTGCTTCCGTCAGGACGTCGTCTGACCTGTCGCCATACAAGCCGATGGCGGAGCCGCTGACGAGGACTGCTGGTGCCTTGTCTAGCGTCCCCATCCACTGCACGATGGCTCGTGTGAGGCTGATGCGTGAGTTGCGGATGGCGCGGCGACGGCCCGGTGTCCACGGCAACCCGATGATCGGCGCGCCTGCGAGGTTCACGACGGCGTCGATGCGCGTCTCGGCCGGCAGTTCGGCCAGGGTTTCGATGTGCTTTACACTGTCCCCGAGCACCACACGCGCCTGCCTGGGGTCGCGGGAGAGGGCAAACACGCGGTCGCCGCGGGCGACGAGGCGCTGCACGAGGAGACTGCCAATGAATCCGGTTCCTCCCGTCACCAGCACGGTGCGCCCGCTCGGCGGCACGTGCTGTGCCACCACTTTGTGGCGACCCAGAGCGCGCACGGCGAGGAAGTTCCGGATGGCGAAACCAAAGACGCCAATCGATGCCACCGTGAAAAACCAGGAGATGAGCCCGTGATCGACCGGCGTCAGGCTGGTCGGGAATGCGCTCATCCAGACGAGCCACGGAACGACTGTTGCAACGAACGCGCCGTAGATGATCGCGAGCACGGTGTGCAGGACACGCTCGAAGGGCGGGAGCTTGCGCGTGCGGTCCTCTTCGAGGAAGTCAGCGATCGTGATCACGATCTCGACGGCGAGGAGCGCCAGCACTGCCATTGCCGCGATGCCGGACGGCTCGATCCAGGCGAAGACCAGGAACAGCACGCCGTAGATGAATTCCCGGCCGCTGTGCAGGGCCAGCTCCCGGCGGGCCGAGGGTTTGGACGGCAGGCGCTCGGTGATCTCGTGATGAAGGACATTGTCGAGTGCGCCCAGCAGTGTCTGGAGTGTCAGCAGCACGAGCATGGTGGTGGTCATTAGCGTTATTCCTGCGGATCGTGGAAGACGCCGTCCTGCCAGACAGTGCGGCCAAACCACGGATGATCGAAACTCAGTGTGAAGCGGAAACGGCCCTGCCCCAGTTCGGTGTGGCGGACTTCGGCTGTGCCCGGCGTCATCCATTCAGGAATGGCGATGCTCACCGGGCCGCCGCGCCAGAAAAACCTGCGCGAGCGGAAGACGAGGCTGCCCTGGTCGGCGAAGACATCAAGCAGCATCGTCCATCCGCCTGCGCAGCACTCGAACAAGCGGCCATCTTCCGACAGCCGCTTGATCGAGCGCACGCGAAATGCCAGGCCGGCGGGCCCGCGATAGAGGCGCGTCCATGACATGCCGCCATCCCTGACATTCACGTAGACTGTGGCCCTGCGCTTGCCCGAGAGCACCGGGATCGGTGCGCCGAAGGCGAGCATGGCCCATGCAAAAATACGCCCGACGAGGCTCAGCGCCGTGTCCGTGTCGCCCTCATAGGCGGCGGGGGTCGTGCGCTCGAAGCGCGCGCGCACGGGTTCCGGCAAGGACAGCCAGGCCCGCGCGCCGATGATGCGCTGGATCGTGTCATTATGTCCCTCGGAGAAGTCCTCGGCGATGGCGCGGGGGCCTTGCCACATCCAGCCTGCGATGGCGCGTTTCATGGCTAGCTCGCCTTCTTGCTGATAAACCTCACGACGCCTGCTCCCAGCCGTATCAGCCGTTGCAGCGTGGGTCTCGGGACGCGGCGCATCTGCTCGTACCAGCCTGTCATGCGTTCGATGAAGCCCAGCATCTCCTCGATGCGCTCGCGGATCTCCGGGGGCGTCGACGCATCGCTTTCCGCCATCGCCCGCGCGTCGCGCAGGACCAAAAGCGTGGGATCGATCTCGCGCTTCTTGCGTTCGTCGACGATGGACTGGACGATGTCCCAGGTATCCCCTTTCACTTCATAATAGTTGCGGCGGTCGCCGATGACGTGGACCAGCGTGACGAGGCGGAAGGACTGGAGTTCCTCGAGGGAGGTGGACGCATTCGAGCGGGCGATGCCCAGCGTGTCGGAGATTTCCTCGGCGGTCATCGCGCGTCCGGTGACCCAGAGCAGCGCGTGGATCTGAGCGACGGAGCGATTAACACCCCAGCGCGCTCCCATTTCACCCCAGTGAAGAACCACTTTTTCGAGGACCGGAGGCATCGTCATGGGCGCACCTGACACTTATTTCTGTCATGACAGAAATTACTGACGATTCTGCTCTTCTACAAGATGCTCTGCCGTGGCACCCCGACGCAGTCCCGCACGGTTGTGCCTTCCGTCACAGTTGGAAGCCACACGATGCTGCCACAATCGACTGCGAAGCTTGTGCTTCAAAGAGGAGTGACGGCCATGGGGCGTTTTCTGGCATTTTTGTTTGTGTTTTTTCTTGGCGGCTTGGCCGGCACGCTGGGCGGCGCGCTTTTGGGCGGCGTCGGCGGCGCCTATGTGGGTGCCTGCAAGGTTGTCGACACGGCGGTGGAAAGCGGCGCGCTCACCCAGGAGCAGGCGAACTCGCTGATCAAGTCCATCGCCGCCGAAATCGACATCCAGCCCGGCGACAAGCAGCGCGTCGTCAATGCCTTGCAGCGTGCCGACCAACCGGCCTCGCCTTGCGCGACGGCGATCGAGGCGCTCTGACTTCCTTCACGCTGGCTGAAACTGAAAACGCCGGACCCTTTCGGGCCCGGCGCTTCACGTCACCAGCATTCAGGCGAAGCTTCTAGCCCACGATTTCCGTGTCGGCAAAGAAGAATTTGATTTCATTCGCAGCATTTTCGAGGCTGTCGGAGCCGTGGACCGAGTTCGCCTCGATGGATTCAGCGAAGTCCTTGCGGATCGTGCCGGCTGCGGCCTTGGCCGGGTCGGTGGCACCCATGACTTCGCGGTTCTTGGCAACGGCGTTCGGGCCTTCAAGGACCTGAACGACAACCGGGCCGGATGTCATGAATTTGACAAGGTCATTAAAGAACGGGCGTGCCTTGTGGACGGCATAGAAAGCCTCGGCCTGTTTCGTTGACAGCCACAGGCGCTTGGACGCCACGACGCGCAGGCCTGCGGTCTCGAACCTGTCAACCACCTTGCCGGTAAGGTTGCGGCGGGTCGCGTCGGGCTTGAGGATCGAGAGCGTGCGTTCGGTCGTCATTGGCGGAAATCCTTGATTCATTCGAGGAGAAATCGGGAGCGCCTACATACAGAGCACCTCCCCGGGCCGCAAGCCGCCCTGCCTCCGCTTTTTGACGCGCCCAGCCCGTTTTCCCTTCCCCTTGGGCCCGAAGCGCTTTAGAGACCCCGGCCCATGCTGCGCGTCAACAACCTCACCTACCGGATCGAAGGCCGCCCCCTGTTTGAACAGGCGAGCGCGAACATTCCTACAGGCCACAAGGTCGGCCTCGTGGGCCGCAATGGCACGGGCAAGACGACCCTGTTCCGGCTGATCCGCGGCGAGATCGACGTCGATGGCGGCGAGATCGGGCTGCCGCGCAACTGGCGCATCGGTGGCGTCGCGCAGGAAGTGCCAGGCGGCCCGACCTCTTTGCTCGATACCGTGCTTGAGGCGGACGTCGAGCGTGCGACGCTGATGGCGGAATCCGAGACGGCGACGGATCCCATGCGGATCGCCGAGATCGAGACGCGCCTGACGGACATTGGCGCCCATCGCGCGCCGGCGCGTGCCGCTGAAATCCTGGCCGGCCTTGGCTTCGATGCGGAAGCGCAGTTGCGGCCGTGCTCGGACTTCTCCGGTGGCTGGCGCATGCGCGTCGCGCTCGCGGCCGTGCTGTTCTCGAACCCGGACCTGCTGCTTCTCGACGAACCGACGAACTATCTCGACCTTGAGGGCTCGATCTGGCTCGAGCAGTACCTCAAGCGCTACCAGGGCACGCTGCTCCTGATCAGCCATGACCGCGGCCTGCTCAACACGGCGGTAGACTCGATCCTGCACCTCGAGAACAAGCAGCTCAATTTCTACACCGGCACGTATGACACGTTCGAGCGGACGCGCAGCGAGCGCCTCGCCGTCGCGGAAGCGCAACGCGTCAAGCAGGACGCGCAGCGCAAGCACATGCAGGCCTTTGTCGACCGCTTCCGCTACAAGGCTTCCAAGGCACGCCAGGCACAGAGCCGGCTGAAAGCCATTGCCAAACTGCAACCGATTGCGGGCATTTCGAACGAGCGTGTGGCGCCGTTCAGCCTGGGCGAGCCGGAAGAGCTTTCACCGCCTTTGCTGGCGCTTGATCGCGTCGTGGCGGGCTATGGCGAGCGGCCGGTGCTGTCGCACATGGAGCTGCGCATCGATCCGGACGACCGCATCGCGCTGCTCGGTGCCAACGGCAATGGCAAGTCCACCTTCGCCAAGCTGATCTCGAGCCGCCTCAAGCCGATGGATGGAACCATCACGAAAGCGCGCCGCCTGCGCATCGGCTATTTCGCGCAGCACCAGCTGGACGAGATGCCTTCCGGTCTCACGCCGGTGCAGCAACTGATGCGCCTGATCCCCAACCTGCGGGAACAGGAAGCCCGCAACAGGCTTGGTGCTGCCGGGTTTCCCGAGTCCAAGGCGGATACGTCGATTGGCAACCTGTCAGGCGGTGAACGCGCGCGGCTGCTCATCATGATTGCGGCACTGGACGCGCCGCACCTGCTCATCCTCGACGAGCCGACAAACCATCTCGACATCGACAGCCGCGAAGGGCTGGTGATGGCGCTGAACGAGTATCCCGGCGCGGTGGTGATCATCAGCCATGACCCGCACCTGATCGAAACCTGTGCCGATACGCTCTGGCTGGTCTCGAACGGGCGCGTGACACCGTTCGATGGTGACATGGATGACTATCGCCGCATCCTGCTCGATGAGCGCAAGCCAGCCGGCAGCAAGGCCGCCGAGGCAGCTGCAAAAATCTCGAAGTCGGAAGAGCGAAAGCTTGCAGCCGACCGTCGTGCGCAGATGGCACCACTCAAGCGCACGGCAGAGAATGCCGAGAAGCGCATCTCGCGCCTGCAAGGCGAGATCGAGCGCGCCGATGCCGAACTGAACAACCCGGACCTCTACAGGCAAGATCCCGAGAAGGTCACCACGCTGACACGCAAACGTGCCGACCTGCAGCGCCAGCTCGAAGCGGCGGAGGTCACCTGGCTCGATGCGAGCGAGGCTTACGAGGCCGCCCGCCTGGCGCTCGAGGCCGGCGCCTGACGCCATTAATTCCGGATTAACCGCACCAGACCCATTGTCGACATTCCTGATTCGCGATGATCAGCTTGTTGTTTGGGTAGGGTTATAGAGAATGGCTAGAACGCCTGACGCGCAAATGCGTGTACTTAAAGACTGGGCCGTGGACCGCATGACAACGGGGACACAGACCCCCTATGCGTGGTTCCAGTTCATGAAGCTGATCGAAGTCCTGGATTCTTTCATGGAAGCGGGCGAAGACGCTGGCATCTATGACAAGCTCCCGGCACCGGAGCCAAAGAAGCGTGCGCGCACCAAGCCGCTTCCGGAAAATGTCGTGCCGTTCGACCTGGCATTGCGCCAGCGCGCAGCGGAATAGGCGGCGAGCGCTGTTCAGACTTCAACGTAGCTTGCGATGGCGTGGTCGCCGCTTATCCCGGGCTGCGCTTCTTTCGGGTCTGCAGCCTCCAGCATATAGCCTGACCCACGCACCGTGGTGATGCGTACGCTGGAGTTCGACGCATCAAGGATGCGTCGCAACCTGGACATGCGCTGCTCGATGGCATTCGATGAGAGCTCTTCCCTGTCTGTGCCGGCAACCGCGCGCTCAAGCATGGCCTTGCTGACGACGCGTCCTGAACGCCTCGCCAGGATCGACAGGACCTTCTGCTCGGCCTGGTGAAGATCCACCCGCTTCTCCGCCAGAAACAGATCGCCTGCTTCTGTCAGCTCAAGATTGCCAACGCGGACGCGCTCAAACTGCGTAGCACCTGCCCGCCGTACCAGCGCTTTCGCACGCGCTGCAAACTCGTCCACATGCACCGGACGCATCACGTAGTCATCAACACCCACTTCGAGTGCCTGCACACGCTCGTGAACGGGTACGGGTTCGCTGACCACCATGATGGCCGACCTGGTGGAAACCTCGCGGCACTTCTCCACGAGACGGAGCCGATCCTCGAACGGCACGTCCATCGCCAGGATCACGAGCGCATAGGCGCGCTGGACCAAAAGGCTGTTCAAGGATGGCACATCTTTCGCCCAGTCGAACTCGAACTGGCCGAAAAGACGCTGCTGTATGAGCTGCAGAAATGACTTCTGCCCGTCGCCCAGAAGGATCCTCACCGAATTAATCCCTACCAATTAGTGGTAATACCTTTTTGTCTCTCTTGTGCTGCGGACAGGAAACATTTCCTTCTGCAACCCATTATCAACAAGGATTTCCTGTCAAATAGCCTCGGATTTACTCGCTTTCCTGACAGGTCGACTTTTGGACCGCCCCTATGTTCGCTCATCTTTTCGGGGCTTTCCAGAATATTCCACGCCTTACCTGCGACAGGCCGTCGCACAGCCGAGTCAGCTTGGCGTCAGGTTGCGGGTCGAGTGTCCCCGATGCGGGAAGTGTGCCGCAGCAATTCAACAAAACAGGGTGCGCTGAACGGCGAGACGGTTGTTGTGACCTCCCCGATGACGCGAAACCCGAGACAAAGGGGTGCCTGCCGATGGCTGTTTCATTTACCAAAGTCGATCTGGAATATCTTCTTACGCAGATCCAGATGGCGGAGACGAATACGCCTCCAGTCAGTCCGCACCTCGCCTTCGGGTTGCGCGAAGTCGCGGGCACGAACAACAATCTGGTTCCCGGACAAGGCAACTTTGGTTCGACCGACCAGACCTTCCCGAGCGTCACGCAGCAGTATTATCAGACAGTCAATGTCGACGGGACGTTCCTGGACGCGAACCCCGGAACGGCTGGCGACATGGTCAGCTATGTGACCACAACGCCTGGCGCCATCATGGGCGTCAATGTGATCGATGGCTCCCCCCGCACGATCTCGAACCTGATCTCGGACATCAGCCTCAACAATCCGGCTGCCCTGCAGGCGGCAAAGGATTTCGCCGCGCAGCTGGGTGTCGGCTACACCGCCTTTTCCTCCAACCCCACCGGCCTGATCCTTCCCGGCGCTGACGGCATCTTTGGAACCGCAGACGATGCGTGGGGCGCAGGCGCGAATGGAATTGAAGGTGACTTCGACGATTTGTTTGGCGCCGATGGAATCCAGTTCGACAACCCTCTCACCCTTACCATCGACGAGTCTGCCGACAACCTGGCGGCTCCGGATTTCCAGAACCTGTTCATCGGCAACATCACGCCGGACGCTGGCCTTTCTGCCCCGTTCAACAGCTGGATGACCTTCTTTGGCCAGTTCTTCGACCACGGCCTCGACCTGATCTCAAAGGGCGGTGCTGGCGTCGTCATGATTCCGCTGGCTGCTGATGACCCGCTCGTTGCAGGTGCAGACGGCCTCTTCAACACCCTGGACGATCTCCCCGTGAACTTGCGCTTCATGGCGCTGACGCGCGCCACAAATGTGGTCGCGACAGATGCTGGCGCGGACGGCATTGTGGGTACACAGGACGACATTCACCACACGCGCAACGTCACGACACCGTTCGTCGACCAGAACCAGACCTACTCTTCGCATCCCTCGCATCAGGTTTTCCTGCGCGAGTACGTGACGGGCAGCGATGGCCAGATCCATTCCACGGGGCGTCTGCTGACCCATGCGGCCGGCAAGGATGGCATCCTCGGCAACATCGATGACAATAGCGGGATGGCGACGTGGGCGGACCTGAAGGCCAACGCGCTCAAGCTTGGAATCGTCCTGACCGACCATAATGTCGGAAACGTCCCGCTCATCCTCACGGATGCTTATGGGAACTTCGTACGCAACGCCCTTGGTGGCGTGACCGTCGTCACGGCTTCGGGCAATGTGGACATGAACCCGGCGGCCCCCTCGGCGCTGCCGCTGGGTACGACATTCATCAATCACGCGTTCCTGGACGATATCGCGCACACGGCTTCGCCGTTCTCGTCAAGTGGTGCCTTGCTCGCTGAAGACAGTGACGCCATTGCAGGCCCGGTTCCCAATCCGGCCTACAACTCTGCGCTGCCCCAAGGTCCGGGCAACATGCCCTTCCTCGCGCAGCCGGCCGGCACGTTCGATGACGAACTGCTCGACGCGCACTACGTTGCGGGCGACGGTCGCGTGAACGAGAACATCGCGCTGACGACCGTCCACGAGATCTTCCACGAAGAACACAATCGCCTCATCAACCACATCAAGAGCATCGTCGCAGCCGAGCTCGCCAATGGCGACACCGCCTTTGCGTCGCAGTGGGTACTTGCCGGGGCCAACCTGACAGACGGCATCCAGCCCAATGAGTGGAATGGTGAGCGCCTGTTCCAGGCCGCGAAATTCGGCACCGAGACGCAGTACCAGCATCTCGTGTTCGAGGAATTTGCCCGCAAGGTGGCGCCGACCATCCACCTGTTCGGCAATGTCGACATCAACCTCGATCCGGCTGTCACATCGGAATTCGCCAACGCCGTTTACCGGTTTGGTCACTCGATGCTGGACGAGAATGTGCCAATCTTCGAGACGAACCCGGATGGTACAATGGTCATCGGACTTGACGGCCAGCCCGTCATGACCGAGATGGGCCTCATCGAGGCATTTCTCAATCCACTCGCCTTTGCCCAGATGGGTACCGACGCCGCACAAATGATCGCGCAAGGTTCGATCCACCAGATCGGAAGCGAGATCGACGAGTTCGTGACCGGTGCCTTGCGCAACAATCTTCTGGGCCTACCCCTTGACCTTCCCGCGCTGAACATCGCGCGCGGCCGCGACACAGGCGTGGCTCCCCTCAACCTCGTGCGCGCCCAAATCTATGACGCGACGAATGACCAGTCACTGAAGCCCTATTCAAACTGGGCGGAGTTTGGCCAGTTCCTGAAACATGAGGGATCACTGGTCAATTTTGTTGCCGCTTACGGGCAGCATGCATCCATCACCTCAGCCACCTCACTCGCAGCCAAGCGCGCGGCTGCGGCGCAACTCGTCTCATGGGGCCTGGATTCTGCGAGCGCCACTGGCGACGCGGCCCATCAGGACGCCTACAACTTCATGCAAAGCCTTGGCGTCTGGGCGAACAACACGCGCAACGTTGGAACCGACGCGAAGCTGAATACGGCTGACGATACGTGGTCTGGTGGCACCAACAGTGCCAAGGCCATGATGAACATCAATCCGGGCGTGGATGGCCTGTTTGGCACGGCCGACGACATTACGCATGCGGCCATGTGGGCCACGGGCTCCGTAACCGGCCTGGACAATATCGATCTCTGGATTGGTGGCCTGGCGGAAAAGCAAAACCTGTTTGGCGGACTGCTGGGATCGACGTTCAACTTCATCTTTGAGACCCAGCTTGAGAACCTCCAGGACGGTGACCGTCTCTATTATCTGCCTCGCCTTGAAGGAATGAGCTTCCTGACGGAGATCGAGAACAACTCCTTCGCAGACATGATCATGGCGAACACGGGTGCGAAGCATTTGCCGGCGAGCATCTTCCTGACGCCGGAGTACACGGTCGAAGCCGGCTCGGTGACGAACGACCCGGCTACGTGGCTCAAAAATCCGGTCACGGGCGCCTATCTGGTCGAGAAACTTCCCGACGGCACAGTCCGCTTCATCGGTGATGACAATTTCTTTGGAAACACGATTGTGATGGGCGGAACGTCCGGGGATGATCGCCTTCAGGCCGGTCATGCGGACGACGACACTGTCTGGGGTGATGAAGGCAATGACTGGATCGATGGTGGCAACGGCAACGACTTCCTTTACGGCGGCGCGGGCAACGACACCTTTGTAGACTCTGGCGGCGACGACATCATCCATGGTGAGGCCGGCAATGACACCATCAATGCAGGCATCGGCGATGACATCATCTTTGGCGGAGACGGCGATGACTACGTCGAGACCGGATACGCCATCTTCGGTGACACTGCGGAAGGCGGCGGTGGCAATGACATCCTGATTGGTGGCGACGCCGATGATGCCCTGGCAGGGGGCATTGGCGATGACTGGCTTGAAGGCGGCGCGGGTGGCGATGGACTTGTCGGCGACCTGGGTGCGCCGACCGGCCAGATTCCGCTGATCGCTGGAAATGACGTCCTGATTGGCGGCGCCATGGGCGACCGCATGATGGGCTTCTCAGGCGATGACATCATGGTTGGCGAAGGTGGCTTCGACAACTTCAACGGCGGCTTGGGCTTTGACTGGGCAACGTTCGAGTTCGAAACATCTGGCGTCTCCGTCGACATGAACAAGCGGGACTTCATCCCCGATCCGACTGCACCTGCCGGACAGGCAACGCGTTCGGTGTTCGTCGAGACCGAGGGCCTCAGCGGTTCACGCTTCAATGACGTCATGGTTGGAACGAATGCGGCCGTGCTCAATCCGCAATTCAACGAACTGACGAACGTAAACCTGATCCAGAACCTTGACACGTTCTTTGCGGCCGGACCCGTCGCCTTCTCGAATGGCGACATCATGCTGGGTGGTGACGGCAGCGATCTTATCCAGGGCGGTGCGGGCAACGACATCATCGACGGCGACGCCTGGATGCACGTCGCCCTCTCGGGCGATGGCAAGGCGGGATCCGAGATCATTCGCCAGATCCGCTGGGACATCACCGCGGGCGACATCGATACGGCCGTGTTCACCGGGAATTTCTCGGAATACTCCATCGGGTTCGAGACCGATGCGCAGGGCTTCATCTCCGTCACGCACAACGTCCTGAACGGCGGTGGTGGTGGCGGTGGTGGTGGCGGTGGTGGTGGCGGTGGTGGTGGCGGTGGCGGCGGCGGGAACGTTGGCGTTGCCCTCGTCAACGAAGGAATCGACAAACTCCGCAACATCGAGCGGATCCAGTTTGCTGACCAGACACTCCTGCTTGACCAGAGCCCTGGTGCCAATCAGGTGGCAACGGGCTCGCTGCTGATCACCGGTGATACCGATATCACGACGCCGATTGTCGATCCGAGGGTCGGGCTGGTGCTGACTGCCAATTCTGCGGGCATTGCTGATGCCGAAGGCATCAATGCCAGCACGATCAAGTTCCAGTGGCAGATGCAGGATCCCGTTCGGCTCGACTGGGTCAATATCGCAGGCGCCACTTCCACGACGTTCACGCCGGCCAACCAGCATATTGCCCAGCCTCTCCGCGTTGTCATGACATTCACGGACAATGCCGGGGTTCAGGAGCGCGTGGTCTCTGCTGCAACGGGAGTCACTCAGCCCGATCTTGCTCAGAACACCGCACCGTTCATCGTTCCACAGCAGGGTGTCACAGGCATTCCGGACACCAATGCTCTGACGAACAAGGCCTTCGACCTGTTCCTGCCGCTCGTTACCACGTTTGGTGACAATGAAACCAATCCAGCGTTGCTGACCTATTCGGCAACACTGGCAAGTGGTGCAGCGTTGTCCACGGTCGGCCTCACCTTCACGACTGTGCCCGATGGTGCCGGTGGCATCACCGGCGCCCACATCACGGGTACCGTTTCCACGGCAGGTCCCGTTTCGATCCGCGTTACCGCGACGGATGGCGGTCCGGGTACACCGATGACAGTGACTGACACTTTCATCATCAATGTGCAGCAGCCAACGGGTGTGCCCGCGACGGCAGTGGCTCCAGAAGTCTTCGCAGGTTCCGAGGATATCCAGAAGTCGGGTACGCTTCTCGCCGGCACCGATACGGACGGTGATGCGCTCGGGTTCCGGCTCGTCCAGAACTCCGCGACAAACGGCGCGGTATCGATAAATGCGACGACCGGGGCGTTCCTGTTCAATCCATCCCTGGATTTCGCCGGAGCGGCGACATTCCAGTATTATGTCACTGACGGGCTCTACAACAGCGCGCCCAAGACGGTGACGATCAACTTTGCGCCTGTCGATGACGGCACGGCAGATGTGCTTCTCACCGGAACGGCTGCCTTGGGTGGTACACTTGGTGCCTTCGTGGGCTTCGATCCGGACGGGGAGGTTCTGGCCGGGAGCGAGACCTATCAGTGGCTGTTCGATGGCAACACCATCCTTGGCGCGACGAACGCGGACTACGTTGTTCAGACAGGGGATGTCGGACACAACATTTCGGTTCGGGTTACCTACCTTGATGGTCAGGGGAACCTGAACAACGGCTTGTCAGGGAATCTCGCGCCAGCGGTCAGCGAGCCGATCTTCATCGGCACGCTGGGCGTGACCGGCGTGACCGGCCTCAACAGTCCCACCATGACGGCGGCTTCGACGATCGTCGATCCGGATGGCGGGCCGGTTGCTCCCGAGTATGTCTGGGAAACGTCACTGAATGGCACAACAAACTGGACAGTGGCGAGCGCAGGTGTGAGTGCGGATACCGCCACATTCTCGCCGACCGGAACAACCACAGCGGCTGGTGCGTTTGTCCGCGTCCGCATGACCTATGTCGATGACGGCAGCAACCTGGAAAACATCGTTGGTGACGCAACCCACTACATCATCAACGGAAACAACAGCAGCACGCTCACCGGGACAGCGGCAGCCGACCTCATCTGGGGCCAGGGTGGCAATGACCAGATCACGGCGGGCGCCGGGAATGACTTTGTCCAGGGCGGCTCGAATGGTGACACGTTCTTCGCGACCGTCAATGACGGCGACGACATCTATGATGGCGGCACGGGCACCGACACCTATGTCATGACGGCGACTGCAGCAGCAGCCAATGTCAACCTGACGGCAGGCACGGCCACAAGCGCGCAGACCGGCAATGATCAGCTGATCAGCATTGAAAACGTGACCGGCAGCAGCGGTAACAACGTCATTGTCGGCAGCGCTGGCAGCAATACGCTGATCGGCAACGGCGGCAATGACAGCATCACCGGTCTTGCAGGTGGCGACACGATTGATGGCGGAACCGGGAACGACACGTTCTTCTTCACGATCGGTGACGGCAACGACGACTACACGGGCGGCACCGGCAGCGACACGATCGACCTGAGCGGGATCACGGGGAACACCACCCTGAACCTCAATTCCGGCAATGCCTCCGGAACGCAGATCGGCAACGATACGCTGAGCGGCATCGAGAACATCATCGGTGGTGCAGGCAACGACACCATCACGGGGTCCACGCAAGCCAACATCCTTCGCGGAGGTGCCGGTAGCGACAACATCAGTGCGGGCAGCGGCAATGATACGTTCGTGGCCGTCGCGGGTGATGGCAACGACATCTATAACGGCCAGGGGGGCACAGACACGCTCGACCTGTCTTTGATCACGACGGCAACAACCGTACGCCTGGACCTCGGGACGGCGTCGGGTGTCAGCATTGGAAACGATACCATTTCCAACATCGAACGCATCCTGGGCGGCTCGGGCATCGACACGATCACGGCCGGCAATGCGCCCGAGACATTCACGGGCAATGGCGGGGCTGACATCTTCCAGTTCCGCTCTGCAGGCGCCATTGGCAGCGGCGCCGGCAACCGCGCGGTCATCACCGACTTCGCTCATGGCGTGGACAAGATCGACCTGAGGTTCCTCGACGCCAACCAGAGTTCCGGTGGCACGCAGCACTTCACGTTCGGAGGCGTCATCAGCGGTGCATCCAACCCGGCGCTGGGTCAGGTCGCGATCCGACACCTGACCGTGGGCGGTGAAGCGCATACCTACATCGAAGGCAATATTCAGGGCTTCGGCGGAAACAACGACTTCCAGATCGATCTTCTGGGCAACATCGCGATTGATGCAAACGACTTCCTGTTTGGCCCGTAAAGGCCGAAGCGACGCAGACACCTGATGAGATGCATGGGGAAACAACAATGAAAGCCTTTCCAATGAAACGTCCTGCAAAGGCATTCGCGATTGCGGCCACCGCTCTCGCGCTCTCGCACTCCCCTGTCCTTGCGCAGGGCATTCCGACCGGCGGGACACCCAGCCCCACCGGCAATGCCCAGCCCTGGTCGCAGCAGATGATGCTGTTCGAGGAATTCGGTACGAAGCCCGTTGTCGGTACTGGGTGTTCGACCTGCACGCCTGTTCCGCCTCCGCAGAACTGCACGCTTGGCCCGGCTTCGGCGTCGATCGACACATTTCTCAAGCAGGCGCTGAAAACGGCGCCGACGCGACTTGCCTATACGGCCGGCGCGAACCCCTGGGAGGTTGCGGTAGAGGGCTGTCTTGGCAGCTCGCTCGCTCAAACCTTCGCCGAGGGTCGTCCGACAGGCGAATGGTTTGCCCATCAGCGCTGGTCCGAGTTTACACCCAAGGTCTATTTCCAGACGGCGCAGGCTGGTGCCCGCAAGAATGAAGGTTTGCGTGACACCATGCAGCGCCACCGCTATGCGGTTGGCGAATTCAAGCCAGGTGGTCTCTACTACAATGGTGGAACCACCAAGAACACGAATGTACGCTTCCATCCAAACTTCGCCGTCCAGAACCCGAACTCGGTCTGGACGTTCGACGGCACAATGCCGCCCAAGCTGCTGATGGCGCGCTACGGCGAACCGATCCTGTTCCGGCACTACAACATGCTGCCAATCGATGCCGGTGCGAACAACGGCTTTGGCTTGCACACCATCACGACGCACGAGCACAACGGCCACAATCCGGCCGAGAGCGACGGCTACGCCTCCGCATTTTTCTTTCCGGGCCAGTTCTACGACTACCACTGGCCGATGCAGCTCGCCGGCCGTGACAGTATCAATACGGGCAAAACAAACGACTGGGCCGGGTATCCGAACGGGTCTGGTGGTGTCACTCGGATCCAAGGCGACTGGCGCGAGACGATGAGCACGCACTGGTTCCACGACCACATGCTCGATTTCACCGCGCAGAACGTCTACAAGGGCAATGCGGCGATGATGAACTACTACTCATCGATCGACCGGGGTCGCGAAGGCTTCAAGTGTAACTACACGGCTGCGGCCAACCCGAACATGTGCTTCCCGTCCGGCACGGGCCTTGACTGGGGCAACCGCGACTATGACGTCAACCTGCTGATTGCGGACAAGGCGTGGGGCAATGATGGGCAACTGTTCTTCAACCCGCTGAACCTCGACGGCTTCGTGGGTGACCAGGTGCTTGTCAACTGGTCCTGGAAGCCGAACTTCAACGTACGTGCGCGCCGTTATCGCTTCCGGATCCTCAATGGGGCCGTGTCACGCTATTTCAAGCTGGCCCTCGTCACGGAAGCCGGCCAGCGCGTTCCCTTCCACATGATCGCGAATGACGGCAACATCATGGAACATGCTGTTGCGTTCCCGAATGCGCAAAGCCAGGACCTTCCAACGCAGGCGATTGCCGAGCGCTATGACATCATCGTCAACTTCGCCGGCCGCGTGGGCCAGAAACTCTATCTCGTGAACCTGATGGAACACGTGGATGGCAAGCGCCCGAACCGCGAGGTCCCTCTGGCTGACATTCTGAACGGCACCTACAGGGGTGATCCGGCCGTCGGTCGCGTCATGCAGTTCAGCGTGGTGGCCTATACGGGGACAGACCTGAGCATGAACCCCGCTGACTATGTCGTTGGCGGAAAGAAGATGATCACGAGGCCAACGATCACGGCCAACGAACTGGCGACGGCGCGTGTACGCACATTCAACTTCGGCACGTCCAACGGGACCGATACAGCCCCCTGGACGATCAAGACCGATGGCGGACAGGGCTTGGGGGCTGACATGCATCGCGTGTCTGCGGCTCCCAAGTTGGGCAGTGTCGAGATCTGGAACCTCATCAACGATGGAGGAGCCTGGTCTCACCCCATCCATATTCACTTCGAGGAAGGCCAGATCCTGTCCCGCGATGGCGCCGCACCGCCAGTCTGGGAGCAGTGGGCCCGCAAGGATGTCTACCGGATCGGTGTCGAGCCAAACAGTACCAACCAGGTGCAAGTCGCCATCCGCTTCCGCGAGTTTGCAGGCACCTACATGGAGCACTGCCACAACACGCAGCATGAGGACCACGCCATGCTGATGCGCTGGGACATCAGAAACCCCGGAGCAACCGTGTTGATCCCGACGCCGCGGCAGACCTGGGAAGGTACATTCTACGAGCCGTCATTCACGCTCTCCACAGCGAACTGATGTGGAATCAGATATCCGGTGCGCGTGACTTTCGTTACCGCCCCGGATTCTGCTAAGACGGTTGAGGGTCGCTGTCGAAGGCTGCTCTTTCCCTTTTTCCGGACCGAGGCCTGATGATCAGACCGCTCTTGCTGCTCGCCGCTTTCCTGCTGGCATTCACGCCGGCCGCGAAGGCCGAAAAATGGCGTGGCGATTACTTTCCCAACGTGGTCCTGACCGACCAGGATGGAAAGAAGCATCGCTTCTATGACGACCTGCTGCGCGACAAGATCGTGACGATCAATTTCATGTTCACGACGTGCAAGGACATTTGTCCGCTCGATACGGCCAATCTCCTTCGCGTTCAGGAACTGCTGGGCGATCGTGTCGGCAAGGACTTCTTCATGTACTCGATCTCCATCGACCCGGTGAATGACAGTCCGGCTGCGCTGAAGCGCTACATGGAGACCTATGGGGTCAAGCCAGGCTGGAAGTTCCTGACCGGCCGCAGGGAAGACGTCGACCTTCTCATCACGAAACTCGCCATGCGGGTTTCAACGCCCGGAAATCCCCTGGACCACGACACCAGCATCCGGCTGGGTAACGAGAAGCTCGGACAGTGGATCAAGCGTTCTGTATTCGATGACCCGAAGGTCCTGGCAAACCTCATGACAGACACGCTGACCAATTTTAACGTCAGCCTGGCCGAAACCCACAAGGCTTACGGTGAGGCGAAAGAGATCAAGCTCAACTCCCGCGGGGAGTACCTCTTTCGGACACGCTGCCAGGCCTGTCACACCATTGGAGGCGGAGACCGGCTGGGGCCGGACCTCGCGAACGTCGTGTCTGCGCGTCCACGCCCCTGGCTGAGGCGCTGGTTGAAGGAACCGGACAAGATGCTCGAAGAAGGGGATCCGCTGGCGACAGCGCTCAAGGCCCAGTACCGGAACCTGCCGATGCCCAATTTCGGCTTCGGCGACAAGGAGGTCGACTCCCTGATCGAGTTCATGACCGCCATGGATGAGAAACGGGCCAAGGAAGAGGCTGCGAAACAGAAGCACCATTGACGTGCGCTGAGGATAGCCTCGCCTCTCGGATCAAGGTGGTATCGCAGTCGCTGGCTGCCAATGTGGTGACCCTGCTGGCAGGCCCTGAGAAAGCTGCTTCAGGCCACGCTCGCTTCTCGCAACACACGTTCCGCCGGCAACTCGGCCCAGATCCTGGAGCCGACACCGGGCGTGCTTTCCAGGCGCAATTGTCCCTGATGGGCTTCCACAAGCTTCTTGCAGATTGGCAGGCCCAGTCCCGTCCCCCTGCCTTCGACGGTGTAGGCGTCGGAGCCCTGCTCGAAGGGGAGCAGAACCCGCTCCATGACATCCGGTGTCATCCCGATGCCCGTGTCCTTGACGCCAAATGAAACGCGCCCGTCCGGCAGGCGCTTGCAGAACAGGATGACCAGCCCGCCGGGTCGTGTGAACTTGATCGCATTGGAAAGCAGGTTCACGAGGACCTGCTTGATGGCCCTCTCGTCGACATCGATCACGGCATCGGACGAGAAGTTCAGGCTGAGGCACACATGTGCGCGCTCGGACTGCGGCTCGACCAGCTTCATGGCGTCCTGCGCGATGTCGCGCAGCCTCACTGGCCCGAAGAAAAGTTCCTGCTTGCCGGCTTCGATCTTGGCGATGTCCAGAAGGTCATTGATCATGCGCAGAAGATGCTGGCCGCTGTCGTGGATGTCTTCCACATAGGTCGCATAGCGGGCTGGCGTGATCGGCCCGAAGGTCCTTTGCCGCATCAGGTCGGAGTAGCCGATGATGGCGTTGAGCGGCGTGCGCAGTTCGTGGCTCATCGATGCCAGGAAGCAGCTCTTCGCCTGGCTTGCGCGCGCCAGTGCCGATGCGAGCGCCTCGTTCTGGAACCTGAATTGCAAGGCGACGTGATAGCCGCGGGCTGCCTTCATGCCATAGTTGAACAGGATGAGCATGAAGAGCGGATAGAGCACCAGAAAGACCTGCGAAAGCGTGTCCCCGTGCGCCAGGAACGCGGTCATCGATACTGTCGCCATGGTCACGAGCGTGCGCAGCAGCACCGTCATGCACATCGTCAGCATGAAGAAATAGGACACAACGACACCGAGCACGAGCGTGCACAGAATAGCCTGGTTGACAACGTTGCCTTCATCCCAGAACAGAAACAGGATGGAACCCCAGACCAGCGCATGGGATGCCCATATCGCCGTCAGAAGCACACGCCAGAGGGCGGGCGGATTGCGCGCTTCGCTTCGCTGATAGTAATTGAACGCCATGGTGGAAGACGCGGCCCAGATCGCCGCCGCAGACACGAATGCCAGGCCCGTGGCCGGACTGGCCGAACCCACGGCAGGGAACAGGCCGCACATCAGCACGGCAACGAGAATGGAAATGGGGGCCCCGTCCGCGTATGTCAGCCACGACCCAAAGGCAAGGCGCACCTTTTCCCGTTCGATCTTTTCATCGATGTCGGGTGTGAGGCCAGCAATGTCGGTCGAAGATCGCACGGGCCGGAAGCCGAAAGTTGCCTTAGACACATCAGAGTAACGTGACCACCCTCACCATCCGGTTATGAGATTAGAGACAAATTTTCGGGAATTGCAGATGGCGGATGCGCGCCAGTCGTTGGGTTAGGATTTCGTGAAGGATGCGTTCTGCCGGCTTGCGCGCGCCATGGGGAAGCGGGTTTTCACTCTCAGGCAACTCTCTGCTAGTCTCCCGATTCACGATCCGAACAGCGGAGTGCCATGGACGCCCCCTCTCTCGAACAGGTCCTGCTCGTCAATGCAGCGGTATCTGCCACCTGCATGTTCGTGTTGTGGCTGGTCAGCCTGCGCCTGCGAGATGTCAGCTTCGTCGACAGCTGGTGGGCGCTTGGCATTCTTGCCCTGGCCATCGCCACCTGGTGGCAGTTGGGGGCGGCGAGTGTTCACGCGATTGTCCTGCTTGGCCTGTGTGCCCTTTGGAGCCTGCGCCTGGGGCTTTACCTCCTGTGGCGGTGGCACAAACATGGTGCCGATGCGCGCTACCAGGCCATCATGCGGTCTGCAGAGGCCAGGCGCGGCTGGAGCTTTGCATTCACGGCTGGTGTGCAGGTATTCCTGCTCCAGGGTATCCTTCAGTTCATCGTGGCCCTGCCTGTGCAGCTTGGACAGGTGGGCGATGGCGTTGGGCCGCTGGGAATTCTGGCGTGGGCGGGCATCGCGCTCTCGATTGTCGGCATTGGCTTCGAGAGTGTCGGCGACTGGCAGTTGGTGCGCTTCAAGGCCAACCCTGCAAACAAGGGAAAGGTGCTTGATACCGGCCTGTGGCGCTACACGCGGCACCCAAACTATTTCGGTGACACCTGCGTGGGCTGGGGGCTTTTCCTGATTGCATGCGAAATGCCGCTGGGTCTCTGGTCCCTGCCCGGCCCTGTCCTGCTCACCTTCCTGCTGACGCGCGTAAGTGGCGTCCCGATGCTGGAGCACCAGTTGCAGAAGACACGCCCCGAATACGCAGCCTATATCGCCCGGACCTCGGGGTTCTTACCGTGGTGGCCACGCAGCGACCAGACAAAGAGTTGAGACAATACCTGCCTGCAAACGCTCAGGCTTTTCTGTCCCACTTGCCGCCTTCGGACTGTTGCCAGTAAGTGGTCTCGATCCCGGTCGCCCGCGCTCCCTTCCAATGAGCGCGTGCGGCTTCAACTGCTCCCGGATCGCGACCGTCGAACAGCATCACCACGCGCTCGAACTCTGCCAGGGCTTCGATGGTCCATTCACGCGGAGCGGCCCCATCCGCAAAGAAGACAACGTTTGCTGCATTCAGATTGCTGTCAGACACCGTCAACAGAACCGGCTGCTGCGCCGCGCGGGGATCGGTGTCCGTGCCATGAGGCAGGAAGCCGTCATCGCGAAAGGTCCAGAGGTGGCTGTCGAGATGGTCGACACGCTCTGGCGAGCCAAGGCACACCAATGCCTTCCAGCCCCTCTCGAGCGACCTCTCAAGCATTGCGGGCAGGACTTCTTCAAGCCCTGCCCGTTCAAGATGGTAGAACAGGATTTCCGGCATCAGCCTTCGTAGTGTTCAGCAACAAGGCGATTGAGCAGCCGCACGCCATAACCGCTGGCGCCCTTGGGTGTTACACCGCGCGCTTCCTCGGCCCATGCTGTCCCCGCGATGTCGAGATGTGCCCAGGGCACTTTGTTGACAAAGCGCTGCAGGAATGCCGCAGCCGTGATCGAGCCGCCGAACTGGCCGCCGATGTTCTTCATGTCGGCGATCGGGCTGTCGATCATCTTGTCGAAGCGTTCGGTCAGCGGCATGCGCCAGAGTTCCTCGTTCTCGGCCTTGCCGGCAGCGAGCAGGCGATTGGCCAGCTCGTCATTGTTCGAGAAAAGGCCCGCGATTTCCAATCCCAGCGAAACGCG
>JBILMZ010000191.1:0-6732 GCA_044375275.1 Micropepsaceae bacterium
GTTGCCTACAAGGAGCGGATCCGCAAGCTGCCGTGGATGAGCGAGGAGACGAAGCTCCAGGCACTGACAAAACTCGAGAAGATCAACGTCAAGATCGGTTATCCCGACAAGTGGCGTGACTACGCGGACCTCGATATCGTTGCGGGCGACGCCTTCGGGAACCGCAAGCGCGAGCTTGCCTTCAATCGCGCGCGGGACCTGCGGCGCCTGGCCGGCCGGGCCAACCGCAATGAATGGAACATGGCTCCGCAGACGGTGAACGCCTATTACAGCTCGGTGTGGAACGAGATCGTCTTCCCGGCGGCCATCCTGCAGGCACCGTTCTTCGACGTGAACGCCGATCCTGCGGTGAACTATGGCGGCATCGGTGCCGTGATCGGCCACGAGATGGGGCATGGCTTTGACGACCAGGGCTCGAAGTCGGATGGCGACGGCATCCTGCGCAAGTGGTGGAACGAGGAGGACGAGAGGCGGTTCAAGCTGCTTGGAGACAAGCTCGCTGAACAATACTCGAAGTTCGAGGCGCTGCCGGGCCTCTTCCTCAACGGACGCCTCTCCCTGGGCGAGAACATCGGCGATCTCGGCGGGCTGAACGTGGCGCTTGAAGCCTACAAGGTCTCACTGACGGGTAAGGACGCTCCTGTCATCGACAGCTTTACGGGCATCCAGCGTTTCTTCCTGGGCTTCGGGCAGATCTGGAGAACGATCATGCGCGAGGAGGCGCTGCGCAACCAGGTGATGACGGGTCCGCATTCTCCGGGGGAGTACCGCGCCAATGGCACGGTTCGAAACATGGATGAGTGGTATGCCGCTTTCAGTGTCGTCGAAGGCGCGAAGCTGTATCTGCCGCCGGATCAGCGCGTACGCATCTGGTAACGTCGCCCCTGGGAGCGCGGGCATCCTGCCCGCCCTTTGGTGGTACAACATGGAGAGCGGGCAAGATGCCCGCGCTCCCAGGGGATGGCGGCGTCGCTGCCGGGCTCGGTTAACGCTCATTTCCCGGCAGTTTTGAGTGGATTCCGGTGCTTGCGCCCGGCTTACCCCTTGGGTAGCCTGCCGCCGCTTTTTCAGGGAAAACCCAATGCGCTACAAGTTGATTGCGGCAGCTGCCTTTGCTGCGCTTGCCGTTTCGTCCGCGCGTGCCGATGAAGGCATGTGGACATTTGACAATTTTCCATCCGCCACGATGAAGGCCAAGCACGGCTTCGGTCCTGACCAGACGTGGCTTGACCGCGTCCGGCAGTCCGCAGTGCGCCTGTCGTCGGGATGCTCGGCGTCCACCGTGTCACCGAACGGGCTGGTGCTCACGAACTGGCACTGCGTCTCGGAGTGCATCCAGTCGCTGTCAACGAAGCAGGATGACTATGCGGCTGACGGGTTCCTCGCCAAACGCGCGGAAGACGAGAAGACCTGTCCCGGCGTGCAGGCCGAAATCCTGATGTCGATTACCGATGTGACGCCGCGCGTGAAGGCAGCGATTGCCGGAAAGGCTGCGGCCGACGTTGCCAAGGCACGGCAAGGCGAGATCGCACGGATCGAGGAAGAAGGCTGCAAGGCCGACAAGAAGCTTCAGTGCGAGGTCGTGTCCCTTTATCGCGGCGGCCAGTACAAGCTCTACACCTACCGGAAATACGAAGACGTGCGTCTGGCCTTTGCACCGGAGACGTCCACGGGGTTCTTTGGTGGTGATCCGGACAATTTCAACTTCCCGCGCTTCTGCCTCGACTCCGCGTTTCTGCGGCTCTACGAGGACGGCAAGCCGGTTTCCACGCCCACGCACCTTGCGTGGACGACGGATGTGCCCAAGGAAGGCGAGCCGGTTTTCGTCGCCGGAAATCCGGGCTCGACGCAGCGTCTCTTCACGAGGGCGCAGCTTGAGTTCGATCGCGACTGGCAGTTGCCCACGCGCCAGCTCATCCGGTCCGAGCTCCGCGGGCGCCTGCTGAATTATGCCTCGCAGGGGGCAGAACAGAAACGCACGTCAGCCGACATTCTCTTCGGCGTCGAGAATTCCTTCAAGGCGCAGTATGGCCAGATGCGTGCGCTTCTCGATCCGGAATTCTTTGCGACCAAGGTCGCCGAGGAAAATTCCCTGCGGAGCCGGCTGAAGAGCAATGCCGCGCTTGCGCGGGAGATTGGTGATCCCTGGGCTGACATGGAAAAGGTCGTGGCGGCGCAGCGCGAGCTGTTCATGTCGCATGACTGGCTGCAGGCCCGTGCGGGATCCATCTCGCAGCTTTACGGGCAGGCGCGCGTGCTGGTGCGCGCTGCTGAAGAGCGTGCGAAGCCGAACGCCGATCGCCTGCCGGGCTTCACGGAGAGCGATGTTCCGCAGCTTGAGCGCATGATGAAGGAACAGGTTCCTGTCTATCCCGATATCGAGCGGATCGGGCTTGAGCTCTGGCTCTCCAAGACGCGCGAATTCCTGACGGTGGATGATGCGCGCGTGCAGCGGTTGCTGGGCAAGGAAAGCCCTGAGGCCATTGCAGCGGCGGCCATCAAGGGAACGAAGCTTGCTGACCCGACTGTGCGCATGGCGCTCTGGACCGGTGGGAAGGCCGCTGTCGACGCATCGAAGGATCCGCTTATCGTCCTGGCGCGCCGGGCAGAGGCAGATTCCCGGAGCGTCCTGACGGCCTGGCGCGAGCGCGTCGAAGGTCCTGCAGCACTTGCGGCCGAGCGTCTGGCACGCGCCCGCTTCGCGCTGGACGGCGACAAGGTCTATCCGGATGCCACGTTCACGCTGCGCCTGTCCTATGGGACGGTTGCCGGCTGGACCTATCAGGGAAGGACCATTGCGCCTTACACCACGATGGAAGGGCTCTATGCCCGTGCGACCGGTGCCGAGCCGTTCGCCCTCTCGCCAAAGTGGCTCGCGGCCCAGTCCAGCATCAACAAGTCCAAGGTCTTCAACCTGACGAGCACGAATGACATCATTGGCGGCAATTCCGGTTCGCCGCTGATTGATGCCAAGGGGCGCGTTGTGGGTGCCGTGTTCGACGGCAACATCCATTCGCTGGGTGGTGGCTACGGCTTTGATGCCCGCCTCAACCGCACGGTGTCCGTGTCGACGGCGGCGATCAGTGAAGCGCTGCGCAAGGTCTACAAGGCCGATCGCCTGGCGGATGAGCTGGGCGTGAAGTAGGGACCTTTCCCCGGGACCGCGGGCTTCCAGCCCGCATTTTCCTGATCACGTGAAGAGCGGGCGCTTTGCCCGCTCTTTTTTTGTTGAGCGAGGGCGGGCGAGACGCCCGCGGTCCCGGGGACGATCATCACCACGACGTCCATTGGTGAGGAGGTGTGGTGTGTTGCCGATATTGGAGTTTGACGCCAATGGTGCAGGGCGCCAAGCCTTGGCTATGTCACGATTGGTGCTGGCTGTCGATATCGTGTGAATAGATTTCTTCCAGGCGCCTCACCAAATCGCTGCGCACAATCTGCTTGTTCCCAAATTTGTGGACGGAGGCGATGTGTGTTCCTTCGATCAGTCTGAGAAGATGGGGCAATCCCGAGCTCTCCTTGTCGTGAAGATCGATTTGGGCCGGATCGCCGGTGATCACCATGCGCGTTCCGTGACCAATGCGCGTTACTGCCATTCGCATTTTGCCAGCGGTCGTGTTTTGCGCCTCGTCAACGATGACAAAGGTGTTGTTGAAAGTGCGTCCGCGCAGTCGTCCCATGGGCGTGATGCGCGTGACGCAGGCGTTCCTGCCGGCACTGCGCGAGCGGGGCCAGGGGACGATCATCACCACCACGTCCATCGGCGGCCTGGTGACGTTTCCCTTCAACTCCGTCTATCACGCCACCAAGTGGGGGCTGGAAGGCTGGAGCGAGAGCCTCGCCTATGAACTGGCACCGTTCGGCATCAAGGTCAGGACCGTGGCGCCGGGCGGGATCGCGACCGACTTTGCCAGCCGCTCGCTCGTCTTCACGCCGCATCCGGCCTATGGGGATGCCATCATGAAGACGATGGCGGCCTTCCGCGATCCGGCGCGCCGGCAGGACGGGTCGACGGCCGAGCAGATCGCGGAGGCGGTCTATGCGGCGGCCAATGACACGACGGACCGGGTCACCTTCGTGGCGGGCGAGGACGCCAAGGCCACCTATGCGCAGCGCCTGCAGGTGGGCGTGGAGGCTTTCCGGCAAGGGATCCGGGCGCGCTTCCTCGGTTAGGGCTGCGGAGCGCTGTGCTGTCGCCGCGGGGTCTCGTGCCCTGCGGCGAGAATGCGCATTGCGTGCGTCGGAATTGTTCACTAATTGTTCTTTACGAGCGTTGAGCCTGGATTGGCCGGTGCACCGCTGGATATCAGGAAAGGAGGGTTTCCCTGACCCGCAGGAGGTGGGGGTGAAACAGAAAAAAGTTCGACGGAAGTGTCATCTTCGGTCTGCGTTTTTCCCGGATTTTCGCCAGTTTCCGAATTTTAATTCGGCGGAAGTGTCATCTTCCTGAGCAGCTTTTGAAGCGGCGGACAAAAGAAAAGGGCGGAGACTGGCTCCGCCCTTTCCGAGGATCGTTCTGGCGAAAGACCTAGTTCTGCAGGTCGATCGTTGCGCGACGGTTCTGCGGTTCCTTGACGTTGTCGCCCGTCTTGACCAGCAGTTCGGTCTCGCCGCGGCCGGAAGCCGAGATCTGACCTTCGTTGATGCCCTTGGAAACGAGGCCGGACTTGGTCGCGCTTGCACGGCAATCAGAGAGCTTCTGGTTGTAGCTGTTCGAGCCGACCGTGTCTGTGTGACCGACGATCAGGATCGACGCGGCGCCCGTGGTCTTGGCAGCCGAAGCGGCTTCCGAGATGACGGCGTCAGCTTCTGCAGTGATGTTGCACTTGTTGAAGCCGAAGAAGATCACGAACTGCTCCGGTTCAGCCATAGGCTGAGGTGGCAGCACCGGCGGCGGGGCTACGATCGGAGCTTCGTCTTCGTGCAGGTCCCAGCGCAGGCCAACGGTGAGCGAGTGCTTCTCGACGTCTTCGAGGTCATAGCGCTCCGTTCCCCAGCGAGTGGTGCCAGTGAAGCTCGGCGAGTCGACGTTCAGGTAGCGATAGGTGAGCGTCAGGTCCAGACGGTCATTGAGGGCATAGGACAGGCCGACGATGCCCTGGTAGGCAAAGTTCCAGTCGTCGTCACTGACCGACGAGTTGTCGTCGAAGTCAGCAAGGTCCGCACCGGCGCCGACGCCGATGTTCAGGTCGAGCTTGTCCGTGAGCGGAACGTCGTAGAGGACGTTGACCATGAAGGTCCATTCGTCGAACTCGCCATTGCGGCCGTTGTACATCGGTGCCTTGATCTGCTCTTCGAGGGCCCAGACTGGCGCCTTTCCGGCGAAGTACGCATCAATATCGTTCGAGCGGTAGCCGACTTCGAATTCGACGCGCCAGTTCTTCTCGAAGCCGTAGCCGATCGTGCCGAGGGCGGCCCAGCCGGTGTCGAAGTCCATCGAGCCGGAATTGCCGTATCCGTAGCCCATGTCGAGCGAAACCAGTGACTTATCGTCGTAGCCGGAGTCGTTGAACGTGTAATCCGTATCGCCGATCCAGTTGGCGCCGGCTTCGATGCCGACGTACCAGCCCTGGTTATGTGCGTTCGAGTTCGCGGCGGAGAGGATGGAGAGCCCGGCGACCGTGCCGAGCAGGATGAGTTTAGACTTCATGAGAAACCCCTATTGAACTGGACGCCGCCGGGGGGGGCAGCGCCTACCCAGTTGATGCGCTTCTCTAGCAGCGATCGAAATGAGGTCAACCCATTAGATGACGGAAAGTACAGAAATGTCTGTGGTGAGGACAACTCGCCGCGGAAATGCAGTCTCGTGATTTAGCGGCGAGGGAGGATGCTAGTCCTGCGTGTAGGAAACTGCTCCCAAGTGAGTACCCCTTTTGGGCTTTGTTTTGGCCAGTTTTCTGCCAGCAGGGGTTATCGTGTCACCTGTCGTGCCGGTTGGGCCTCCGGCGCAGGCCGGAGAGAGGCGGGGACATGATTCATCGTGTCCCTTTATTTTCCTGAAGTACGGGGCCGGCGTGGCTCAGGCGCTGGCGGGGCCGTGGGCGGATGGCTTCTCGCGCTGGGCGGTTGCGGCGACCCAGAGCTCGGCGGACTCGCGGCCCATGAACTCGCTCCACGCGGCGATGGCTTCGTCGGCCATGGGATGCGGGGTCTGGCGCAAGGGGATGGTGACCCGGAGACCCTGCTGGGCGGGGATGGACTTCATCAGGTTGCGGAGCAGGGTCTTCATCGGTTGGGTCCAATGCATTTCTTTGCGGGGACGCCAGCATGACGGCCCGACAGTGCAATCACCTTATGCATCGTTGGCTAAAGTCCGGTTAAGGGCGTTTGCAGAATTCGTGACGGGCCTGTGACGTGTTGCACGGGGGCACGGGAGCGCGCATGCTGCGGGCGCACAACGATTCCGCTTCCCGCCTCCGGAGGATGGACATGGCGAACCCCACAGAATTTGCGCTGAAGCACGGACTGGCCACGGCTGTCGCCATTCCGGCGACCATTGCCACTAACTGGTATCTCGAAACGCTGAGCGTGGCGGGCATTGCGCTCGTGTTCGTCCTCTACCTGGCGCTGTTCAACGGGCTGGCGGTCATGCTGCGGCGCGGCAAAGGCGGCGGCCCTGACGAAAGCTAGGCTGGGCGGCTGCCCAATCGTTCAAATGCCTTTTCAGTTTTAATCAATAGCCCGCATCGCACTTCACTTGAGTTCAATTCGCCCCGTGTACGGTCTACCCGC
>JBILMZ010000029.1:0-21416 GCA_044375275.1 Micropepsaceae bacterium
GTCGTTAAGACGGCTGATCGTGGTCTCCGGCATCTGGTAATTCAGGAATGTCGCGATCTCGAGGTACATGTCGGCCTCCTCGATGTCGTCACGTTCGAGCGCGTCGAGGATCAGCTTGTTGACCTTGGCCGGGGAGGCGTTGTTCAGGAGCTCGGCTTCCACCGCCTTCTCGAGCGGAATGGTAACGCCCCAGCCGGTCACCCACGCGAGCCCCAGCGCGACCGCCGTCAGCAACAAAAGCACGAGTGCGAGGCGCGAGAGCATTGGCAACCCTGATGCAGAGAGAACATCTCATCATCGCACGGTTGGGGTTGCAGTGAAACCGGGAGGCGTGACGCATGTCGTGCGCATCAACAACTCGCCTGTAGAACGAAAAACGGCGGAGCTTTCGCTCCGCCGGTGCAATTTGTTGGGGGTACTGTTCTTCTAGTTCAGGTCGACATTGACGCGCCGGTTTTGGGGCTCCTTCACGCCGTCGCCTGTCTGGATAAGGAGTTTTCCTTCGCCAAAGCCCGTCGCTATGATCGAGGACCCGGGAATGCCCTTGCCCACGAGGTTGAGACGGGCCGCATTGGCGCGGCACTCCGAAAGCTTCTGGTTGGCGGCCACGGAACCGACAGTGTCGGTGTGACCGGAAACCTGGATGGCAACCGTCCCGAGCTGGCGTGCCGCGTTAGCGGCTTCTGTCAGCACCTGGTCGGCATTCGCCGTGATGTTGCACTTGTTGAAGCCGAAGAAGATCAGGTACTGGCGCGGCACCGGCGGCGGGGGCGGCGGCGGAGCGTCAACTTGCGGCGCGGGCATGGGCTCGCCGCGGCTGCCGAAGCGGAAGCCCAGCGTCACCGTGTGGCTCTTCAGGTCCTCGATGTCGACATGGGCCGATGACGGCGCAATCGACTTTTCATCCTCGAGCTTCACGTTCGGTACGAAGAGGAAGCGGTAATTGAGCGACATGTCGAGCCAGCTTGCTACCGGCACGCTCAGGCCTGCGAAACCCTGGAAGGCGAGGGAGACGTCGTCTCCGTCAAAGGCGGTGCCCAGGTTGTCGGAGGTCATCTTTGCGTAATGCGCGCCGACGCCGCCGCCGAGGGTGAATGTGACGCCCTTGTCCGACGGGAAGTCGTAAAGGCTGTTGGCCATCAGCGTGAACTGGTGGAAGTCGCCGTCGATGGGCGTCGACGGGCCGCCAAGCGGCGTGATGCTGTCGAACTGGTTGTACCGATAGCCGCCTTCGACCTCGAAGCGCCAGTTGTTGTCATACGCGTAGCCGAGCGATGCGAGGGCAGCCCAACCCGCGTCCAGATGGAGGGATGAGGTGGCGGGCGGCGGTCCGAGCGGCGTCACGTATTCCTGCATGTCGAAGTCTTCGACCCAGTTTCCGCCGCCTTCGATTGCGCCGTACCAGCTTGTCATTTGTTCGGCAGAGGCCGGACCCACCAGAGCCGCCATCGCCGCTGCACCCAGAAACGCCATCGTGTACTTCATCGCTATACCCCCATACCGGTCAGCCCTGCGCCTAGCGGCATGATCTGAAGAACCTGTTGAGTTGATGCGTGCCCGGGGAATTGGGGATCCGGGTCGCTACGGATGGAACTTGGCACAAGTGATTCGTTTCGGAACCACGCGAGTTGGTATTAGGGTAATCGATGGGGCAACTCTGGCGCGCGCAACCAGAAGTTCCCGGTTTGCCCTGACTGTTGGACGCAGAAGTTGCGTTAATTTGAACATCTACTTGTAGTTAGTGGTGCTGGCTCAGGTTGTATTTGGCGATTCGTTTTCACCTTCTGCTAGGGGGTGACGCTTGTGCCTGGATGCTGTTGCGCGCGCGCCTGGGTACACGCGACGTCACGCGCGTTGTCCGATGAGGTCTGGCGGCCGCCGTCGCATTGCTGCAACAGGCGCCGGAAATTCTGAATGGTGTTCAAAGGCTGGCTGGCGAGACAGGTTCGTCAGGCGCTGCCGCGCGCCTTGACGAACGCGATGATGAGCACGAGGGCCAGCGTGATGCCGTTGGCAGCGATGAGCGGCAAGGCGTTTGCGGCGATCCCATAGATCAGCCAGAGAAAGAGGCCCACGGAAAAGAAGCCGATCCAGATCCACGAGAAGTCCGCAGCGGAGCGGGTCTGCCAGGTGCGGGCGACCTGGGGCAGGAATGAGCACGTGGTCAGTATGGCGGCCAGGCCCCCAATGACGTCTATCCACTCTGTCATGTGTTTTCCTTTGCCAAGCAAAGGCGGGTTTGTCACGTTGCCCCGACATGATCCACTGCGCGCAGCGCCGCATTGCAAAAGGGAAGTCCGTCAGATGACCGCGTACAGGCTTGGAGATGTCGTTCCGCAGTTGCCGGAAGCCGGCACTTACTGGATTGCCCCGAGCGCCAGCGTGATGGGGAATGTAAGGATGCTGAAGGGTTCCAGCGTCTGGTTTGGTGCGGTCGTGCGCGGCGACAATGAACTTATCACCATCGGCGAGAACTCCAACGTCCAGGATGGGTCCGTCCTGCACTCGGACCCTGGGGCGCCACTTACACTTGGAACGGGCGTCACCATCGGCCACATGGTCATGCTGCACGGGTGCACGATTGGCGACAACACGCTGATCGGCATCGGTTCGATCATCCTGAACCGAACGAAGATCGGGAAGAACTGCCTGATCGGCGCGAACACGCTGATCACGGAAGGCAAGGAAATCCCTGACAACTCGGTGGTGATGGGGGCTCCCGGCCGGATCATTCGGCAGGCCGGAGAACGGGAGCAGGGCATGAACCACATGTCGGCCCTGCATTATGTCGAAAACTGGAAGCGTTACGCAAACGACATGAAACCCCTTTAGGGTCCCCGGCCAGACCTGCTGGCTTGGGGGATGCAATGCACTGGAAGGATCACGACGAGGTTGGCGCATCGCCGATCAGGCAACTGATTTCGCGGCGCATGATGCTGCTGGGTTCGGGAGCCGTCGCACTGGCGCCGGCTCTTGCTGGCTGTCAGAGCGTGTCCCCGGCCGTGGCGGCTTCACCTTCAGCCGGTTCTTCGCGACGGGGTCTCGACTTCCAGTCCTTGCCACTTGACGTCATCGACACGCATGCGGTTCCGGACGGATATGACGCCCGTGTTCTCATTAGCTGGGGGGATCCGCTTCGCTCAAACGGACCGGCGTTTGATCCGGCAACGCTTTCGGCGAAGACCCAGAAGGAGCAGTTCGGCTTCAATTGCGATTACGTTGCCTTTGTTCCGGAGAAAGATGGGGCAACGGAAGCATCGCGTGGTGTTCTCGTCGTCAATCACGAATATGCCACGCTTCAGGAAATGATGGCGCCGGGACAGGCTGTTCCACCCTATTCTGCGGCAGGGGTCGCACTCGAGCAGGAAGCCGTCGGCCTGAGCGTCGTTGGAATGGTTCGAGATGCGCAGGGCTGGCGGGTCGATCTCGCAAGCCGGTTTGCCCGACGGATCTCCGCGAGCACGCCTATGACAATGAGTGGGCCTGCTGCTGGCAGTGCGCGCCTGCGCACGCGGAAGGACCCTTCGGGAAGGCGTGTCATCGGTACGCTTGGAAACTGCGCAGGCGGGAAAACGCCGTGGGGGACGGTGCTGTCGGCTGAAGAGAACTTCCAGTCGTACTTCACAGGTGCCATACCGCAGAGCCACCGTGAGACTGACGCCTTGCTGCTCGCGCAAGCGGGGCTCAATCCTGTTGAGGTTGAGGCCATGAAAGCAGGGGCGCCGGCGCAACGTGCCCCATGGGGACGTTTTGACAGGCGATTTGATGTTTCAGTCGAGCCTCGTGAGCCAAACCGCTTCGGCTGGATTGTGGAAGTTGATCCGTTCGATCCGGATTCCACCCCCGTCAAGCGATCGGCGCTCGGGCGGTTTCGCCATGAGGCGGCCACACCCATCGTGAACCCGGATGGGCGCGTCGTGGTCTATCTGGGTGAAGATCGTGCCTGGGGCTATGTGTTCCGTTTCGTTTCCCATGGACGACTTGATGCGTCAGCCGGCGTCGCGAATGGTCGGTTGCTGGATGATGGCGTGCTCAGCGTCGCGCGCTTCAGTGATGATGCCCTCACCTGGATCCCGCTCATGCTGGGGCAAAACGGGTTGACGGCCGCAAATGGCTTTGAGACTGAGGCTGACATCCTGATCGATGCGCGTCGTGCGGCGCAGGCTGCAGGCGGAACGCCGATGGACAGGCCGGAAGACATCGACATCTCGCCCGTCACAGGGCACGTGTTCCTCAACCTCACGCGCAACAATGATCGCAAGGACATGTTCGTTGATCCGGCGAACCCTCGCCCGGAGAACGAGGATGGTCACATCCTTGAACTGGTGCCGCCGCTTGTGGATGGCGTGCGTGATCATGCTTCGGCAGGTTTCAGCTGGAATGTGCTGCTTCTCGCCGGTCCACGGGAAGCCGGAGGCAAGTATGGGAGCGACGAAGCCACCGTCCTCTCCGGTCCTGACAATCTGGCGTTTGATCCGCAAGGGCGTCTCTGGATTGCCACTGACAACCGCCGTTGGTCATGGACGAAGCCTCTCCCGAATGGTCTCTTCGCCTGTGCCGTCGAGGGATCCGAGCGGGCGGTGACGCGCCTGTTCCTGAATGTGCCAAGGGGAGCGGAGGCAACTGGTCCAGAATTCACACCGGATGGAGAAACGCTGTTCGTGGCGGTACAGCATCCCGGTGAAGACGTGTCCCCCAAACCCGAGAAATCCTGGCCTGACTTCAAGGCGGGTGTGCCGGGACGACCCGCTGTCGTCATCGTGACCCGCAAGGGCGGCGGGCCTATCGGCGGTCGCGCCGGACGCTAGGCCTTTCTACACCATCAGAATGACGGTGAATGGCGCTTCAGGCCCGTTTACCGTCATGCCGCTTCATCTGGCACGCGCTTCGCAACCTTGACTGCAACACTCCCAGCCGGTGTCCCAGAATGAAAACGGGGTCCCGGCGGAGACAGCAGAAAGGTGTCCCCGTCATGCGCCATATCCAGACCCAAACGCTCCTGAACTACTGGCGCCAGATGCGCGGCGAGCAGCTTGCGCCGCAGAAGGACTCGATCGAACCGCGCGACATCAAGGATCACCTGGCCTTTTCATTCCTGCTGCGTCGCGACAGCCATGACCGCTTTACGTTTGCGCTGGCCGGAACGGGCCTTTGCGACCTGTTCGGCCGCGAACTGCGCGGCAACAGCTTTGTCCATCTCTGGGCCGAGACGTCACGGGACGCTGCCGTCACGTCGCTGGTGCGGGTGTCGCATCTCAGCGTGCCTACAGTGGCGTCTTGCACGGCCGAGACGGCTGACGAGCGCCCACTGTCGGTCGAGATGCTGTTGCTGCCCTATGCCAATGCCCGCGGCGAGACGAACTGGGTGCTGGGTCACTTCCAGTCGCTCGATCCGCTGAGCCGCCTGTATGGCCGCAAGCTGGCGCGCGTCCGCATGGGTGCCAGCGCCATCCTGACCGGTGATGCCCATGGCCCGGCCGACGTGGTCTTTCTGGATGCAAATAAAAAGGCGCCGCACCTGAAGCTGGTGTCTGCGCGCCCCTGATTTTCCTGAGTGCCTGACTTCGACTGACGACACACCACAAACTCAAAGGGCGCCTTTCGGCGCCCCTTTTTTGCGACGTGTGCCTGCGTTTATTCAGGACGCGGCGACAACTCGGGATCGTAACCCTGCAAGCCGGCCTGTGAGGCCTCGTCCAGCGTGTTCAGCGCGTCGCGGAAATTCTTGTAGTTCTCGCGCTCGACGACGTACTGCTCTTCGTAGCGCTCAACCGCACGCCAGTACTCCTCGAACACGGCAACGTCTTCGGCCCGGCGTTCATCGCAGCGGGTCTTGTCGAAGCCTTGCTCCTGGCACCACATGTCGAAATAGAGATTTCGCGCCTGAGCCGCCGGAGCCGACAGAATCATCGTGCCCACAACCATAGCCAGACTGGCCATTACCCCATACTTAACCATTTCAGGATCCCTCACCCGACAGACCGTCACGATAAACGGCAAGAACGCCCCAGCATAGGCCCAATAGTGCGAAAGTCCGATTAACGCGCCGCAGCAATCCGCTCGGCTTTGTCTTCTGCCACACGGATGTGCTCCGGCGGCAACGGTGTTTTTCCCAAAATCAGGTCCGATGCCTTCTCCGCAATCATTATCGTAGGCGCGTTGGTGTTACCACCAACAAGCGTTGGCATTACCGAGGCGTCTACAACCCGGAGTCCCTCAATTCCGCGGACTTTCAGGGCTGCATCGACGACCGACATGTCGTCCTGGCCCATTTTGGCGGTTCCGACCGGGTGATAGATCGTGATGGCGGTACGGCGGATGAAGTCGTCGATTTCGTCATCCGACTGAACGGCTGCGCCCGGGTTCAGCTCCTCGCCTCTGTAGGTATCGAAGGCAGGCTGGGCCACGACCTTGCGGGCGATCTTCACGGCCTGGCGCAGGGTGCGCAGGTCGGCGTCGGCCGAGAGGGAGTTGGGCTGGATCAGCGGCACGTCGTGCGGGTTGGCTGACTTGAGCGAGACGAAGCCGCGGCTCTCGGGACGCAGCGCGCACATGTGCAGGCCGAAGGCATGCATCTTGAGCTGCTTGCGGCCGTGATCGCTGAACGGCGCATTGAACAAGTGCATCTGCAGGTCGGGAACTTCGAGTTCCGGACGGCTTTTCACGAAGGCGCCGGCCTCCAGGCCCTGCGAGCGTCCCGGGCCTGTGCCGAACAGCATGTACTGGATACCGATGCCGATTACCTTCAGCGGGCTTTGTACCTGTGCATAGGCTGTCACGGGCTGCGTGCACTTGTACTGCACGTTGACGTCGAGATGATCCTGCAGGTTCTGGCCGACGCCGGGCAAATGTGCCACGACAGGGATGTTGAAGCGCTGCAGGTAGTCACGGTCACCGATGCCGGAGAGCAGCAGCGCCTGCGGTGTACCAATCGTACCGCAGGACAGAATGACTTCGCGGGCGGCCTTGACCTGGACGCGCTTGCCGCCGATCTCGTATTCGACGCCTGTTGCCTTGCGGCCTTCGAACAGGACGCGGCAGAAGAGGGCGCCGGTTTCCACCTTGAGGTTGGGGCGTGACATGACGGGATGCAGATAGGCCGCGGATGCAGAGCTGCGCTTGCCGTCCTTGATCGTCAGCTGGTAGAGGCCGAAGCCTTCCTGCTGTTCACCGTTGAAATCCTTCGTCACCTTGAAACCGGCCTGACGGCCCGCTTCGACGGCCACATTGTAGATCGGCGACTCGTTCATCGCATTGCTGACGTGAAGTGGCCCTGCGCCACCGCGAAATTCGTCTGCGCCGGCCTCGTTGGTTTCCGACTTCTTGAAGTAGGGCAGGACGTCCGCGTAGGACCAGCCTTCGAGGCCGAGCTGCCGCCAGTGGTCGTAGTCGCGCGCGTGTCCCCGGATATAGACCATGCCATTGATGGACGAGGAGCCGCCGAGGCCCTTGCCACGTGGCCAGTAGTCCTTGCGGTTCTTGAGCTGGGGCGAGCCTTCGGTCTCGAAGCCCCAGTTGCGCGCGTTCTTCTTCGTGATCAGCGACGCGACGCCGGCGGGCATGCGCACGAAGATGTTGTCGTCGGTCGGGCCTGCTTCGAGCAGCAGCACGCGGTTGGCGGGATTCTCCGACAGGCGGTTCGCGAGCACGCAGCCAGCACTGCCGGCACCTGCGATCACGAAGTCGAATTCTGCTAATGACATCTTAATTTCCGCTCGTTGACCTGCCGTCTTTCCGCCCCGTTATCGCGCTTGCGAGGGGTGCTCTCAAGCAAGGGTGCGTTAACCACCTGACGGTAGACTGATTCAAAGTGACGGCCAGGAGTCGCTTCGTCCTGGCGCGATTAGTTTTAGGTGGCCTATGGATCAAGATCAGTCAAGCGTTTCGGTGCCTGAGCGAAGACGCCAGACGCGGGCCTATCTCAATCTGCACGTCCGTTTCCTGCTGCAGGATGGCAGCGAGCATGGCGGTGTGGTCTCCGACGTGTCGGTGGGCGGCATGAACATCGTCGCCGAAGCGCGTCCAACCGAAGGCACCATCGTGATTGCCTATGTCGAGGATCTCGGTCGCCTCGAGGGCGTGGTGTCGCGCGTGGATGATCACGGCATCGCGATCCGGCTGACCTTGTCCGCCCTGCGCCGCGACAAGCTTGAAGAAAGACTTGGCACCGCTGCGAAGGGGGCCGAGGGGCGACGCCATGTGCGTGAAAGTACAAGCGGTGCGACGCTCATCCGTCGCGGTGACGGGCGCGAGCTTTCGGGTCGCGTGATTGACCTGTCGCTGGGTGGTGTTTCCGTCGAAACGGCTGAATGGCCGCCTCTGGGCGAGCAGGTGATGGTGGGCAAGATGCGCGGGCGCGTGGTCCGTCATCACGAGACCGGCTTTGCCATCGAGTTCACCGAAATCCCGCCGTCGCGCGGCAGCCTTGCCGAGCAACTGATGTCGTCCGAGCGGGCGGCCTGAAAAACACGACAGTACGCTGCAAGTTGTTTACAGTGCTGCGATAGCTGCATCGGGGCACACCTTTGCTTGCTGCGGTCGGTTTCAGCGTCCCTTCCATTGCGGCGGACGCTTCTGGGCAAACGCCATCGGTCCTTCGATAAGGTCCTCGCTCGTGAACATCGCACGGATGCCTTCGTTTTTGCGCTGCCCGTCAATGGCAGCCTCGAGGCTTGCTTCCGTGAGGCCCCGATAGACGGCCTCTTTCGATGCGCGGATGGACATGGGTGAGCATTCCAGGATCTGCGCAGCGATCTTCCTGGCGGCGGCGACGGCTTCGCCTGGCTTGCAGACTTCGTTGACGAAACCCAGCTGCATTCCTTCCGCGGCGCTGACGCGTCGGCCGGTGAGGATCATGCCGAGCGCGCGCTTGGTGCCGATCTCGCGTGGAAGGCGGTGCAGGCCACCGGCCAGGGCTGCAAGTCCGACGCGTGGTTCCGGCAGGGCGAAGAAGGCTGTCTCGGCCGCAACGATGATATCGCAGGCAAGTGCGATCTCGAAGCCGCCACCCATTGCGAGGCCATTCACGGCCGCGATGACGGGCTTGTTCAGGTCATAGCGCGCGGTGAGGCCCGCGAAGCCGGTTGCCGGCACGGTGATCGGATTGCCTGCGGCCTGGTACTTGAGGTCATTGCCGGCACTGAAGGCCTTGTCGCCTGCGCCCGTGATGATGGCCACCCACTGGTCAGGGTCCTTCGCGAATTCGTTGAACGCCTTTTCCAGTTCCATATTGGCTGGCGGATGCAGCGAGTTCATCACCTCGGGACGGTTGATGGTGACGATGGTGAGTTTACCTTCGCGCTCGACCTTGCAGAATTCAGGGTTCGACATGGTTTCTTCCTGTCTCAAAATGGCATGGCATGCATTCTGCTTTATCGGATGTGACCCGGCCAGGCACGCGAATTATCGATCCCTGGCGAGGCTGATGGTGAAAAAGATCATGTCGTTCTCCTTACGCTATGCCCCGGAAACCCTGAACAACACCTGGCGCATCAATGTCGGAGGCCGCATCTATGGACCCTATACGGGGCACCAGATCCGCACCTTCGCCCAAGAGGGTAGAGTAGCGCCACACTCAATCGTGCAGGCGGGGGAAGCAGGGCCGTGGATCACGGCAATCGATGATCCGATCCTGGGACAACTTTTCGTTGCTGACGAACCGCGAAAAGTCCAGGCGCAGGCAGCGACGGCAGGAGCGGGGGCTTCTGCCGTTGCCACCAGCACAACCGAGGCGCAGGGCGTCGCGGAATCCAATTTCGTGATCATCACCGACCTGCGGGGTACCGGAACCGGTCAACTGCAGTCTGCGATCGCGAAAATGGGACAGAGCTACCGGCTCACGTCTTCTTCCTGGGTTCTGCGTTGCGCCCGGACGGCGGGATCGATCCGCAATGAGCTCACCGTCCATCTCGGACGACAGGACAGTGTCTTTGTCGTGGACACGTCACACAACAAGACGGCGTGGTTCAACCTTGGTCCTGACGCGGATGTCCACATTCGTAAGGTCTGGGCGCGGGATAACGACGCTTCGCACTGACACGATCAGCTTGATGGCCGAGCCGAGGTGGCACTCGTTGCCATCTCAGACCTTGTCCCCTTCGTCCTTCAGCAGGGGGCTTGTCTGCCAGTCAAAGCGCAGGGTGAGGACGCGAACGACGAAGAACATGATCACGGTCAGCCACGCGACCGGCGTGACGTCTCCACCCAGGACCTTCGTGAACACAAGGAAGAACGAACACGCGCCTATCAGCGGGATGACAAGGTAGTGACCGGGCTTCAGCACCTCGGGCACTTCGCCCAGCATGATATCGCGGATCAGGCCACCACCCATGCCGCTGATGCAGCCGATGAGCATCACGCCTGGAATGTGAATGTCGGCGCGCATCGCGAGTTCCATTCCGACGACGGCGAATGCGGGCGTGCCCAGCGCATCGATGGCACCGACGATGCGGTCGATGGTGGCGGACTTCTGGATCCAGTCCCTGAAGACAATGGCGAGTAACGCCGCGAGTGCGATCAGGGGCAGGTACCATGTATCGGTCAGCACCGGCGGCGTGCGCTGAAGCATCATGCCGTCCCGGATGAGCCCTCCGCCTACGGATGAAACCGTCGCAATCACCAGTACACCGATCAGGTCGAGCCGGCGGCGCAGGCCCAGGATGGCCCCGGACAGGGCCCAGGCAAAGATCGCCAGGTAATCAAACTCCATCGGCAGGTAAAAATGCGGCATCCGCGTGATACTCCGGTCAGCGTGTCCCCGCAGACTGGCATGGGTGGGGTAACTCTGGCAGCAGATTCAGCCGGATCGCGGATTGACGCCATGACGCAGCATGGTTGGTCTGCTGGCGTGGCCCTTAGCCGTCGCTGCGTTGCATATTGCGCCGGAGCCCTCATGCCGGTTGTGGCCGTGCAAAATGTGATCGGAGGTCTATTGCTGCAGGTGCTCAAATCAGATTGAAGTGGACATAGCGGGGGGCTGCCCCACGACCCGTCCAGGACAAGGGAATCCGGAACCAATGGCCAAGCGTCTCGAGTTCTATTTCGACTGTTCCTCCCCCTGGACCTATCTTGCCTTCACGCGGGTGCATGATGTCGTCGAGCGTACCAAGGCTGACATCATCTGGAAGCCGATCCTGGTGGGTGGCGTTTTCAACGCCGTGAACCAGGATGTCTATGAGCGCCGGGCCAATCCGGATCCGCGCAAGTCCGGCCACTACGTGAAGGACCTCCAGGACTGGGCGTCCTATGTGGGTATCGTGATCGGGCAGCCCAGCGTGTTTCCCGTCAATTCGGTGCGGGCGATGCGAGGGGCGCTGATTGCGCAGGACGACGGAAAGCTTGTGCCGTTCGTCCGCGCAGTGTTCGAGGCCTATTGGGGCGATCTCGAAGACATCAGCCTTCCCGAAGTCATCGGGCGCATCGCCGCTTCGCTCGGGTATGATGCGGCCGCCTTCATCGCGAAAACGGATGATCCCGCGATCAAGAACAGGCTGCGGGCGAATACCGACGAGCTGATTGCCCGTGGCGGCTTCGGATCGCCCACGATGTTCGTCAATGGCGAAGACATGTATTTCGGCAATGACCGTTTGCCCCTCGTCGAGGCGGCGCTGATGCGCGGACGCTAGTGGGCGCCTATATCGACCAGCGTTCTCCTGATGACGAGACGCGCGAGCCGCTCCTGCGGTCGCCGGGGATCGTGAACCTGTTCATCCTCGTTTTTGCCGCGATCCATGTGGCGAGTTCGTTCATGGATGACGCGACCTACGCCTGGTTTCTCGAAAACTTTGCGATGATCCCCGAGCATCTCTCAGTGCCGGTGGATCAGCTTGGGATCGATCTGTGGTTGCCTCCAAAGATGACGCTGGTCACTTATGCGTTCCTGCATGGTGACTACGTGCACCTTGCCTTCAACATCATGTGGTTCCTCATCTTTGGCACAGCCGTCGCGCGGCGTGTCGGCAATGCACGGTTCCTGGCATTGATGCTGGTGACGACGCTGGGTGCAGCCCTGACCCATCTGGTCGTGTACTGGGGATCACCGTCACCGGTGGTGGGCGTGTCCGGGGCGGTTGCAGGTCTCATGGGAGCCGCGTTCCGGTTCATCCTGCCCAATCCCTATGCGGGGACAGCGTGGCCGCCGCCACCCCTGCCGCTGTTCAGCCGTCCCGTGATCATGATGACTGTCATGTGGTCACTCGTGAACGTCCTGCTCGGTGTCACCGGGCTTACGCCTGACGGGTTCGGGGCGCCGATCGCCTGGGAAGCCCATATGGGCGGGTACATGACCGGTTTGCTGCTGTTTCCCCTGTTTGACCAGCGACGGCGCTGGCTCCGATAATTTTTTCTGGCAGGGTGCATCCGGGCGGGTTGTCGGCGGCAACTCATCCCATGCAAACACATGCAAGACGCGCCCCTGACCGGGTGCCGGAGGAGACACATGGAATTCGAGACGCTGTTCCGCCAGTTCTGGTGGCTGATCTTTCCCATTTTCGGCATGTTCATCGCCATCTGGGGGATGATCGCGAACGAGCGCCGGGCCCGCGAGGCCATGGGTGTCATCAAGTCCTATGTGGACCAGGGCAAGGACCCGCCGCAGGAACTCGTGGACCTGGCTGCTGGTGGTGACGACTACAGTCATTCCGACCGGCACTCGCGGGGACAGAGTGGGGCTTGGTCGTTCGTGACTTTTGCAGCATTGGCCGTCGGCTTCGGCGCTGGCTACCATATGGTGAAGAACGAGACCTATGCGTTTGCCTTCCTGATCGTTGCGCTGGTCATGGCCGTGATGGCCATCGGGGCGTTCTTCATCCTGCTCTTTGCGCCCAAGTCGCCTGATAAGTGACGGATGACGGCGAGGCATCGCTGGTTTCTGACGCGCGGGCCGGGAATGCCCGCGCGTTCGGATTGCTGGTGGATCGCCACCAGCAGGCGGTTCGCGGCTTCCTCCGGCGCCTGAGCGGACGTTCCGCCGATGCCGACGACATGGCCCAGGAAGCCTTTGTGCGCGCTTTCCTGCAGTTGCGCCGCTATGAGGGGCGATCCGGCTTCCGGACCTTTGTGTGCGGGATTGCCTATCGGATCTGGCAGGGGCACAATCGGTCATCCCGCCGGGAGCGGTTGCGGGAAGAAGCCTATTCGGAAGCCTCCATGATCGAGCGTCCTCCTGCACTGGATATCGACCTGCACCTGTCCCTGCGCCAGGCGATGGACACGTTGCCGGCAGAACAGCGCGCGGCGCTGGCGCTTTGCCTCGGCGCGGAGTTTTCTCATGCCGAAGCTGCGCAGGTCATGGGCCTGCCGATAGGCACCGTAAAGTCCCATGTCGCGCGGGGAAGGGCCCGGTTGCGCGCGGCGCTCGGCGAACCAGATGACGGGCGAGAGGAGGACACGAATGACGCGTGACCTTGAACTCTACTGTGCGCTGTCGGTCGAACCGCCAGCGTCCGATGCAGCTTTTCGCTACAAGGTTCTGGCCGAGACCTGCGCGCGACAGCAGCGTGTCGCTGCGCGGCGCAAGGCGCTGTTCGTCTGTGGCGTTTTCACGTTTGCCGGATTGTGCTTTGCCGTTCTCGACCTGCTTGGCCTGGGAGCATCGGTGTCGATGCCACTCATGAGCGTTGCGTGCCTCGCGGCGGTCGCGTTTGAGACCGTTGCGTGGGCAAATGAGCGGCGCTCCCTGATCCTCGGCGGGGTCCGCCTCCTGATGCGTTGAGGCGGTTTTCGGCCGTTTGCAGGCTTCGTTCACGGTTTCTGAACGCTGACCCTGCGTCATCCTTGATATCGGCAGTGGTAACCCCCATTTTCAGGGTGGTCGTCGATCAGACGAGTCTCGAGGAGGCCCCATGTCCCAACCAGATGCAGCCTATGAACCACCGGCACCGAGCCAGGACCTGCAAGTAAAAAGTTTTCCGTGGGAGCGTCTGCTCCTTTCGGTCCTGTTCGCCGCCATCGCGTGGTTTGCGTTCTGGGGACTTCTGTTCCTGGCCGTGATCATGTGGGTTCTGATTGCCGTCAGCCGTGAACCGCATCTCGAGTTCAAGCGCTTTGTCACGATCGGTGCCAAGTATGTCGGCCAGTGCCTGGCCTATGTGCTGACCATCAGCAACGACAAGCCGTTCCCGCTGGGGCCGTTGCCTACAGCTGACTGATTTTCTCAGTCCCGCGTATTCTTTGATGGCTGGTGCTTCATGCGCCAGCCATTTTTTTGATCAGAAGATGCCTTCGACGTAGAAGACCGTGCCATTGCGGCGGAGGGCCTTGATGGCGGCGCGATGGTCGCCGTCGATCGCAATGTCGGCCGAGAGTTCTCCCTTGCGGGCTTCATCCTCGATCAGGTGACCGGTGCCCTGGGGCACGAAATAGCTTTCGATGCCGTAGTCCAGGTTCACGAACACCGGGCTGGTGGCCGAGGGCTCGTCCATGGAGCGGACGGTTGCCTTGATCACGGCGATGTCGGGCGATGATGCCTGCGGCTTGACGCTGATGGCCACGGCCTTCCAGAGCGCCGCTTCCTTGCGCAGCGCCACATAGGCGATATCGCCGTAGGAAAACTTGTCCTCGCCGTCCAGCAGCTTCACGTCGAGGCGCGAGATCTCGTAGTTCAGGATCACGTAGTCGCCGCGGAAGATGTCCCGGGGATCGACGGGTACGATCTTCAGGGTCACCACTTGCGACGCGTTGAGCATCTGCTGGCGATCAAAGATCATCCAGACAAGGGCGATGGTCTGGAGGGCGACGACGATGAGGATGCGCAGGGTGGCCATGGTCGTGATCTCCCTCATTCCTTCGTACCGGAAGACGGTGCCACGAGGCGGCGCCGCAGGGGGTTGAGACCCAGGGCCAGGGCGATGAGCAGGACACCGCCCACGGTGAAGAACACGGCCTGGTCGAGCAGGCCGCCGAAGAGTTCGAAGTAGGTGTAGAGGACCCAGCCGCCGAAGGCGACGACCGACCAGTTGACGACGAAGCGATCGTCGAGGCGCGCGCCGCGCGAGAGGCTCCACAGGATGACGATGAGCGTGCAGATCAGGTAGGGCAGTTCCGTATTGTCGGCGTCTCCGCGTGTTTGGGCGACATAGAACAGTGTCGCGCCCGCCGCGAAGATCGTGCCGGCGAGATCGAGGGCGTTTGCGCCCTTGCGTTGCATGGAAAGCGCCACAGCGCCGAGAGACAGCAGCGTCGTGATCCCCGCGAAGCCGAACCACGTGGCTGACGTGCCTGCGGGATGGCCATCGAAGAGGTGCACGACAGAGAAGGCGGCCATGAACGCGAAGAAGGCATAGTGGCCCACCGTGAGGGCGATGCCGTTGGGTCCCGGATCGCGGATCTGGCTGACGGACCAGATGAGGAGCGGCACGAAGACATAGATCGAGGCGATCTCGGCGCGGCTCCAGCCCAGCAGGGTCTGCAGGCTGTCATTGGAGACCACGAACCACATGATGAGGCTGAGCGCCGCCAGGTGAATGCCGGGCCGCCAGCCGAGCCAGGCCGCCTGCGCCGCGCAGACTGCCCAAAAGACAAGGAACTGGACGTGGACGGGGCCCTGGAACTCCGTTGACTCCTGGAAGGTCCAGTAACTTCCGATGGCGAGTGCCGCGCCGAGGGCCGCGTGCGAGGGCACGATGAGTGCTGCAGCGAGAGCGCCCATCGCCCAGAGCAGCGTGCCGTTCGGGTAGTGCGAATTGATGTTGTAGGTCTGCGCCACGAACCAGATATTGGCGCCAAACAGAAGTACGCCGAGGAGGATGAAAGCCTGCCCGATGAGGCCACGGCCCGAGGCGTTGAACATTACGGCGGCGGCGTAGGCGAGCCACATGCCGCCGAACAGGACCACGAGGCGTGCGGCCTTGGTCATGTCAGCCCAGTTGGCGCCGACGAAGCTGAGGGCGCCGGCACCGATCAGGATGGCGCCAAACACGGCGATGATCGTTTCAAGCCTGCCGGCCGATGATGAGTTGCCCACGCTGTCCAGGATCTTGTCCCTGTTTTCAGCGGGAACCAGCCCCTGGCTGATCCATGTGTCGAGGTCGCGCTTGAGCTGGCTGATGTAAAATGGTGGGCGCATGGTGCAGGCCTGTTCCTGATCCGGTGACGCTATGGGACCGCGTGCGAGGTTAGCACGATCATCCGTGGCAACTATGCCCGAATTGAGGCTTTTCGCAAAACCGCCGCAAAGAAGCCGTCCGTGCCGTTCTGCGCGGGCGAAAGCCGGAGCTGGTCCGATGTCCCGCACGGCCAGGGAGTCGCGGAAACACGTGACCAGACCTCGCGGGCATCGACGGCTTCGAAGGCCGGGTTCGCGGCGAGGAAGCGGGCGACCTGGCTTTCGTTTTCCTCCGGCAGCAGCGAGCATGTGGCATACACCAGATGGCCGCCGGCATGCACGAAGCGGGACGCGCGCTGGAGAATCGACGCCTGGAGCGTGACGAGTTCGTCGATGTTGGCCGCGTGGGTTGACCAGCGCACATCCGGGTTGCGCCGCCATGAACCCGTGCCGGAGCAGGGGGCGTCGACGAGGACGCGGTGGAACTTGCCGTGGAGCTTCTTGATCTCCTTGTTGTCTTCCGGCGGCAGCTTGAGGCGTTCGGCGTTTTCGGCACCAGCGCGCTTCATGCGTACCTTGGCCCGTGCGAGGCGCACGTCGCTGATGTCGGTGGCTACAATATGTCCCCTGTTTTGCATGGCAGCCGCCAGCGCCAGTGTCTTGCCGCCGGTGCCAGAGCAGAAGTCCAGCACCTGCTGCCCGGGCTGGGCGTCGCAGAGCAGTGCGGCGAGTTGCGAAGCCTCGTCCTGGAACTCCACCAGGCCGTCCTGGAAAGCGCGTGTCGCGGAGACATTTGTTTCAGGCGGACAGCGCAGGCCCCAGGGGCTCATGGATGTGGGGACAGCTTCGACCTTGTCCCAGTGAAGGCGCTTGATGCCCTCGGTGCGCGTCGCCTTGAGCGTGTTCACACGCAGGTCCACCGGCGGGATCTCGAGGGCTGCCTGCATCTCGCGGGCAAAGGATGCTCCCAGTGCCTTGCGCAGATGCGGTTCGAAGTGCGGAGGGCATTCCAGTCGCACGGCCTCGGGCATTGCCGGGTCATCCACGCGTCGGCGGGCGAGGCGGCGCATCAGGGCCAGGTCCTCGACGCCGGCGAGGTCGTCCCAATGTCCTCCGGTGGACGCGAAGACTTTCCAGGCCGACATCAGGGCCGAGGGTGTCGCCTCCAGTTTTTCCTGCTCAAGGTGCCAGGCCAGCCGGCCGCGATGGCGGTTGATGGCATAGAGGGTCTGGACGGTCTGGCGGCGTCCGGCCGGTGTCAGCGTGCCGGCCGTCTTGAGGGCGCGGGTGATCGCCTGGTCGAGCGAGGATCCCTTTGCCTGGTGAATCAGGCCGTCGGCAATTGCGGCCTGAGCGGCCGCTTCAGGGCCCTGCGCAGGCCTTGTTCGCTGATGTGATCGGTCACGCGGTGCGCTGTCCGCAGGTTTCCGGGCTTTTTTAGTCGCCTTATGTCGTTTGTTCGTTTGCAAGGCCAAGCCTCTCGCATTAGATACACGGTTTCGCGGACTGATGCGCCTTCCTCATGAAAGCTGCGCCGCTCCGCCCAAGTGTGGATACAAGCATAATCCCATGGCGAACAAACTTCTCAAGGAAGCCGCGGTCAACCACCGTTTGACGTCCAAGCGCGGCGTCATGGAACGCATGTTCACGATGATGTTCCAGGGTTTCGTGTACAACCAGATCTGGGAAGACCCGGATGTGGACATGGCGGCGCTGCGTCTCAGGCCCGACAGCCGCATCATCACGATCGCGTCAGGCGGATGCAACGTGGTGAATTACCTCGCCGGCAATCCGGCGCGGGTGATCGCGGTCGACCTGAACCCGAACCATATTGCGCTGACCCGCCTGAAGCTGGCGGCGCTGAAGTACCTCCCCACCTATGAGGACTTCTTCCAGTTCTTCGGCCACGCGAACACGCGCAAGAACCGCGAGAACTTCGACAATTACCTGGCGCATCGCCTCGATGACACAACGCGCCGTCACTGGCAGAAGTCGGCGCTGCTGCGTGGCCAGCGTATCAACATGTTCTCGAAGGACCTGTATCGGTACAGCCTGCTGGGTCGCTTCCTCGGCGTGCTGCAGACCGTCGCGCGCCTGCATGGCAAGCAGCTGAACGAGATGCTGGCGGCCAAGACAGTCGCCGAGCAGCGCGCAATCTTCAACCGCGTGATCGCGCCGCTGTTCGACTCGAAGCTGGTCAAGGCGCTGTCGCGCATGCCGGTCTCGTTCTATGCGCTGGGCATTCCGCCGGCGCAGTACGACGAACTCGCCAAGGCCTCGAACGGTGATCCGGCGGGGCTGATACGCCAGCGCATCGAAAAGCTTGCCTGCGATTTCCCGCTGCAGAGCAACTACTTCGCCTGGCAGGCCTTTGGCCGGCGCTATGACACGCAGGACCGCCAGGGTGTTCCCGCGTATCTCCAGGAGAAGACCTACAACGTCGTGCGCGAGCGCGTGGACCGGGTGGAAACCCACCTCGCCTCGATGACCGATTTCCTCGCCAAGCAGCCAGTGGCCAGCGTCGACTGCTATGTCCTGCTCGATGCGCAGGACTGGATGAACGAGGAGCAGATCACGGCGCTGTGGGAGCAGATCACCCGGACGGCGGCGCCGAAGGCCCGCGTCATCTTCCGCACGGCTGGCCCCGACTCGCCGCTGGAGCGCAAGCTGCCGGCCGAACTGATCGGACGCTGGAACTACATGGCCGAGGAAGCCCAGCGCTTCCACGACCAGGACCGCTCGTCGATCTATGGCGGGTTCCACATCTACGAGCTGAAAGGCAACTGATGTCCGCTCCCGGCGCGCCCTCGAACGCCCACTCAGCGATGGACCAGATGTACCGCTATACGCGGCACATCTATGACTTCACGCGCAAGTACTACCTGTTCGGCCGTGACAAGCTGATCGAGGAGTTGCCCGTCAGTGATGGCGACCATATCTGCGAGGTCGGCTGTGGCACGGCGCGCAATCTTGTCCTGCTCGCCCGCAAGCGTCCTGGCCTGCATCTCTATGGGATCGACGCGTCGGCGGAGATGCTCAAGACGGCGCAGGCCTCGGTGGAGGGCGCGGGTCTCGGCAGCAACATCAAGCTCGGGGCGGCGCTCTCGACGGATTTCTCGGCTGCGAAGCTTGGCCATTCCCGTCCGTTTGACCGCCTGATCTATTCCTACTCGCTGTCGATGATGGATGACTGGCGCGAGGCGCTGGAGCATGGGCTTTCGGAGCTCAAGCCCGGCGGCACGATCCACGTCGTCGATTTCGGCGACCAGAAGGGCCTGCCCGGCTGGTTCCGGAAGCTGCTCAAGGGCTGGCTCGACCAGTTCCATGTCCGCTTCAGGCCGGAAGTCCGCCTCTGGTTTGAAGAGCAGCAGCGCAAGGGCCGTGGCGAGATGACCTACCGCGATGTGATGCGCGGATACGCCTACAGGCTGGATTTCCGCCTCAAGGGCTAAAAGGGTTGCAACGCGCCCCGTGAAAGGGCAAAACACCCGCCCGCGAATACCGGGTAAGGAGCTGTGGCCGAGAGGCTGAAGGCGGCGGTTTGCTAAACCGTTATACGATCAAAAGTCGTATCGAGGGTTCGAATCCCTCCGGCTCCGCCATCGCCCCTAGCCACAACTCTCTCTGCGGCTTGGGCGGTGCCAGAAAATCCAGTTGCATTACAGGGTTGCCGCAAACTGGATCCGCACTGCGTTTCCTGGAAACTGACCGATTTTCTCTCCGAAAGCCCGAATAGTCTCCAGACCTCCGCACCGTGGCGATTTGGTGGGGAGCCGAGTGGTTTTTGGAGCGCCTCGGCAACCGGAACCAACCCAAGGCGAACCGGTGCCCTCCAAGCGAGCCGGCCTTTTTCAAGACCCAGGCAGACCTGCCCAAAGGGCTTGAAGAACACTCTGTGGCGCTTCAGGCGGGCTCGACTGACGTTAGCTTCCCCGCCTGTCCTTGAGCAAACGGTGCGGCGGCAAGACCCCGCAATCCGGGAGAGGATTACGCGAAATCAGCACGTTAACGCCGTTACTTTTCCAAGTGTTAGCTACTTCAGCCTACTCTGTGTTCCACTCAGGTTTCTTTGTCGAGATTTGCAGGATGAACTACACATATGAACAGCAGGGTCGGCGCGCGATTGTGGGAATCGCGGTCGTGCTTGGCTTTGGCATGGCCGCTGTGGGCCTCGCTTATGGCGCGCCCTGGTATTTCACCGCGATTCCGACGCTGTCCGCGCTCATGGCGTTGGCGATCTTCATTCAGAACAGCCATAGCGGCCTGCGTCTTGAAGGCAACGCGCTGACGCTCTTCAAGGATCGGTGGCGCCGCGTCATCGATCTCGGGACCATCCGCGGCGTTCGCGTCACGCAATGGTCGGACGGTCAGCCCAGCATATGGCTCGATCTCGATAACGCGCCTGCCTACCGGCTGCCAGGCTACTGCTTCGGTTCGACGGCACCGCTCCTGGACGCCTTCCGGAAGCGCGGAATCGCCGTCGCCTAGGAGGGTATGGACATCGTGGAATCCATCATCCTGCTGCTGACCATCCTGATTTCGTGGCTGCTCGTCCTGACGCCACCCGTTGCTGTCTGGCGCTCACTCTTGATGCCGGCCTCGGGACGGGCGGCATGGCTCTATCCCGCGCTGGCGTTGATTGGCCCCTCCGTCGCCGCCTTTATCTTCGTCGTATTGATGTGGCTCCCGGCCTATTCAGGGCAATGCGGAGGCTGGCTCGGAGAGACCTCCCCATGCAGCGGTTTCGGCGAGTATGCGACAGAGACCATGTTCTGGGCCGCCATGAGCATGGTCATGCCTAGCCTCCTCGGGATGCTGCTTGGCGTCTGTGTGCTGATCGTTTTGTTGATCAGGCACCGCATGTCCCGCCTGGCTGCGTGAACAGAGGGCACCATGACCCATTTCAGATGCCTTATTCGTGGCGAGGGCTTTCTGGGTATCCTCGAGGGGCGCGACGGCCCGATCGGCTTCTATGTCAACCGCCCGGTCGAGGCGGTCGATGCCGAGCAGGCCCGCCTAGCTGTCCTCGACGTGTTCGAAGCGGAGCTTGCAACACGAGGCTGGGTGGACAAGGGCGGGCGTGTCGTTGTCGAGGAAATCGACAAGATCGAGGCGTCCGAAATTGCCTCGATCGCGCAGGGCTTCGTGGTCTTTCTGGAGGCGGATACCGACGCCGAGCCCGGGGAGGTGGACCTGCAACCGCCGTTCTTGCTGATCGCGGCCTGGGGGTTCTCGGTACATTGCGATGCGCTGCCCGAGCCATGGATGATGACCAGCACGGCCATGGACAGTTTCCGCAACGCTATCTGCTACGACACCTCAGGAACGGCCTGCACCATCACCGATGTAGTCCCGCTTCGCCACATGACACTGT
>JBILMZ010000192.1:0-6667 GCA_044375275.1 Micropepsaceae bacterium
CGTCTCCGGGATGAGTGACAGCGACGGGATCATGCCGACAACCTTGGCCAGCCGCGCTGACACGGGGAAACCGTCTCGGGCCAGGCTGATCGCGGGCTGGAAGAGTTCGGCCCATGGCAGCTTTCCGTTTTCCTTGTGCGCGAGCCACAGCGTGGCGATCACACTGGGAACACCGACTGACCGGCCACCGACAGCCGCATCAACGTAACTGAAGGTCTTGCCATCCGGACCGATGAAGAGATTGGGCCTCACGGAAGCCGGCGCCGTCTCGCGGCCATCATAATTGACGAGCCGGCCGGTCTTCGCATCGTGATGCAGCAGGAACAGCCCGCCGCCAATGCCCGATGACTGCGGCTCGACGAGGGTCATGACCATCTGCGCGGCAATGGCGGCATCGACCGCCGACCCGCCACGCTTCATCATCTCGAGACCCGCCTCCGAGGCCAGCGGATGCGACGCGACGATGACCGCCTGCTGGACGGGCTTGGGCGCCGCAAGGGCAACCGGGGCTGCGACGAACGCAAGCACCAGCAGCGAATTGCGCAGGAACGAACGAAGGGCTAGCGTCGGCATCATGATCACTCCTGGTTCGCGCAATCTAATCACTGATGTGCGTGGCATAAAAGTCGGCAACAGCGAAGACCCCGCAGCCATGACGGGCGTAACCGTCATTCTGGCAGAAGGACGGGCCGTTGGCGCTGTGGATGTTCGCGGCGGCGCCCCCGGCACGCGCGAGACCGAAGCGCTCCTGCCCGAGGGCCTGAATGTCGGCGTGGACGCCGTGGTGCTGGCAGGCGGCTCTGTTTTCGGGCTCGACGCAGCCGGCGCCGTGACGAACTGGCTCGCCCACACGGGCCGCGGCTTCCGACTGCAGGGCGCACCGATGGTCGCGCCGATCGTGCCGTCAGCCATCCTGTTCGACCTCACCAATGGCGGCGACAAGAACTGGGGCGCGACCCCGCCCTATCGGACGCTCGGCGTGAAGGCCGGCGAAAGCGCAGGCGATGACTTCAGTCTGGGCAATGCGGGCGCTGGCTATGGCGGCCGCGCGGGCGCCTACAAGGGAGGCCTCGGTTCCGCCTCCTTCGTGACGCCCGACGGATTCGAGATCGGCGCCATCGCAGCCGTGAACTCCTTTGGATCACCCGTCATGCCCGGCACGTCAACGCTCTGGGCCTGGCCCTTCGAGCAGAACGGGGAAATGGGACGGCAACTGCCGCCCCGCGTCCCGCTGTCAAACGTTGGCATGCCCGATGACATCAAGCGCCCGCCCCAACCCGCGCAGAACACGACGATTGCCTGTGTGGCGGTGAACGCGACACTGACGCCAGCACAGGCGAAACGCATCGCCATCATGGCGCAGGATGGCATGGCCCGCGCCCTCAGGCCCGTTCATGCGCCCGTGGATGGTGATGTGGTCTTTGTCCTTGCGACCGGCGCACGCCCGCTTGAGGAACCCGCAGCCTACCAGATGACGATGCTGGGCATGCTCGCCGCCGACTGCCTCACGCGCGCCATCGGGCGTGCCGTCTTCGAAGCCGAAGCGCTGGGCCCTTGGGAAGCCTATCGCACGCGCCACCCTAAGGGTTTCGCGCCCCGGACCTGAAGCACGCGATCTGCCTCAGCGCACGTAGATGCGAACCTCATGCGCGGCGATCGCGGTGCTCGACGAATTGAACACGCGGATCTTCGCCGGATCGACACCGAGGCTGGTCAGCGTGTTGACGACATCGCTCGCATTGGCCGTGGCCTCCGAGACGACATTGCGCCCGGCCGAAACACCGACCACATCGAAGACCGCATCAGGCTTGCGCTTGCGCGCGGTCGAAACGGCCGTCGCCAGCGTCTCGCGATAGGCAACACTGTCACGATCGAACTTGATCTTGACGAAAGCCGGCTGCGACATGGTCGGCGGCGGCAGCGTCGAGGCAGTCGACGTCGAAGGCGTGGTTGAAGGCTGGGACGGAATGCCAAGCGCTGCCATCGAGGCACGCTCTTTCGCAAGGAACGCTGACTGCGCGGCCCACTCGGTGGAGATCTCATTGACCATGCGATCAAGCTGGTTGGCCGTCTGCCCGATCTCGCCACGCAGCGTGTTCAGCTGGCGCTTGTCCTCATCGGTGCCTTCACGAACGCTGACAGACTCGACCATCAGCTTGTTGGCCTCGGCCGAACCGCGCGCGATGACCCGCATCTCGCCATCCAGCGCACTGGTCGCGGCCGCAAGGCGTTCGAGTGCAGCCTGCGCCTTCTGGTAGGACGCCAGGTTCGGCGGCGACGTTGTCGACATCTCGTTGCGCGCGATGCGGTAGAGGGCACCCTCGCCCGCGGCCCGCTGCCGGATCTCGGACAGCGTGGCATTGCGGGCCGACACTTCGCCGAGCAGCGCCACGAGGCGGCTGCGCAGGCTCGAGATCTGCGCGCTCTGGGGCGTGCCGGTATTGGTCCCGGGCGTCACCCCCACGGGCGCAAAAATGGACGTGCCGGTCTGGGGCATCGCGCCCGAAGACGGCCCGGGCGGCGCTGGCGGCTTGTCCGGAAACAGCCCATCGCTCATCGTCGAACAGGCAGCGAGCGGCGCGCACACGACAACGGCGGCGGCAATTCGCGCGGAAAACAGGCGAAACATGTTCTTACCCCACGGAAGGGACCACGTGTTTGCCACGCGGCCACGTCGGAATTCGTCAGGATTCGGCTCTGATCACGGCAAGAATAAGCCCGTTTACAGTTGATGCAATCGGGGTGAGTGCCTTTGGCGCGTGCCTAAGCCCCCGATTCTGGCCATTTCTGCCCTTGCACAACCGGAGATCGCGCACTAAGTTCCGCGCCTCTTTCGCCGGGCCGCATTGTTTCGCGCCAACCCGACGGATGACCGGGCACCCGTAGCTCAGCTGGATAGAGCACCAGACTACGAATCTGGGGGTCGGACGTTCGAATCGTTCCGGGTGCACCATTTCCTCACCGACACACAACAGATCGTGACCTCATCGGCGCCAGCCTGCTGAGCGGGTTCATTGCATGTGTCCCGATGGATCTCATCTCACCATCTGGTCTGCATCACTTCCCCCAAGACGTTCCGATTTCTCGTCGATCTCACGTGATCTGCGGGCTGGCCTGAAGTTTTGAATGAGGTGGCTGGGAACTTGTTTGGTGTTGGATGCACACACCTTTGACCTGCAGCAAAAGCGCATGCAGGTTTGCTCGCGTCGAAAGTCCCACCGCCAGAAAGCCTGGCGACGGAGATCAGTATGTCAGGCATCGCCCTCGCGGAACGCAAGCACCGCGACGCCACCGCAGAGGATAGCTATCCCCCAGCTGATCGCCATCGGCACGTGGTACGACCCCACAAGCACGTCATATCCGAAATAGATGCGCGCCGCCTGGCTCACGGCAATCACGCCCAGGAAGATCGCGGCAATCAGCGTGAACCGTTTTGGCATCGCGTCAGCCTGTTTCAGTCCGTCAGCCATCTTTTGTTCCTCTTTTGTTTTCAGAGTGCGCAGCATCACCCGCCCGCGGGGTTGGTGAAACCCGCACGCGACCAGATGCGCACACTGTTTTGATTGTGTGGGCCCACGGGCCCCGCTCCAAAGCAGTGACATCATATCCCAACAGGCACGAGGCCACCAGCAAACCCTTTGCGCGTCATGAACAATCACTTTCAACATGGAACCAAGCTGCGGACCGGCCCTTGCCGCAGGCGGTTAATCGGCGCTACAGCATGAATGCACGCCCTGGAATCCTCCTGCTTCGCAACTGCAATGAACGACCACGCAACGACCAACAGACCCATCGAGATCTTCATCGACGCCGACGCATGTCCGGTGAAGGAGGAAGTCTATCGCGTGGCAAGGCGCTATGCGCTCAGGGTCCACGTCGTATCGAATGGCGGCGTGCGGGTCCCGCAGGAACCGCTGATCGCGATGGTGATCGTTGCCGAAGGACCGGATGCAGCAGACGACTGGATCGTCGAACGCGTAGCCAGCGCCGACATCGTCATCACGGCTGACATACCCCTCGCGGACCGCTGCCTGAAGGCCGGCGCCGAAGTGATCGGCCCGACGGGCCGCGCCTTTACTTCAGCCTCGATCGGCGCCGCCCTCGCGCAGCGCAGCATCATGGAACACCGGCGCTCGATGGGTGAGGCAACCGGCGGCCCCAAGCCCTTTGCGCCAGGCGACCGCTCCCGCTTCCTGCAAGCCCTCGACGAGGCCGTGAACCGCAGCCGCCGCCGCAACCCCACCAGCACCTGATCTTGCCCTGCAAACCGCAATTGCCTCCGACACGCGGTTGCGGTCTTATGCAGTCCATAAGCGCCATTGGAGCACCACATGACCACCCATCTGATCGAAACCTTTGAAGACGGCATCGCAACCCTCACGTTCAACCGCCCCGAGGCGCGCAATGCGCTCACGGGTGAACTCATCCAGGCTCTTTCAGCCGCCGCCCCCCGCCTCGCCCTCGACCCGAAAGTGCGCGTCGTTGTGATCACCGGCGCCGGTGGCGCCTTCTGTGCAGGCGGTGACGTGAAGGGCTTTGTGGCCCCGAAGGCAGAGGGCGCCGCCGCGCCTACATTCGATGAACGCGTGCACGCCATCCGGTCCGGCGCCGACTTCAGCCGCATGCTGCATGAGATGCCAAAACCAACACTGGCCGTGATCCCGGGCGCCGCCGCAGGCGCAGGTCTCTCCATCGCGCTCGCCTGCGACATGCGCATCGCAGCCGACAACGCCAAGCTGACCACGGCCTTTTCGAAGATCGGCGCGTCGGGGGACTACGGCGGCAGCTATTTCCTGACGCATCTCGTGGGCCCTGCGAAGGCGCGTGAACTCTACTTCACCGCCGACGTCATCACGGGCGCCGAAGCAGCCCAGCTCGGCATCGTCAACCGCGCAGTCCCCGCACAGGATCTCGCCCGCGAAGCGCAGGCCCTCGCGCGACGCCTCGCCGACCTGCCAACGGTTGCCCTCGGCTACATGAAGAAGAACCTGAACCTCGCCGAGCACGGATCGCTCGCCAACGTGCTCGACGTGGAGTCCATCCACATGGTCCGCACCATGCAGACCGAAGACCACAAGGCCGCGTCGCTGGCCTTCGTCGAAAAGCGCCCGCCTGTCTTCAAGGGCCGCTAACCCCCTCCGGCCGGGCTACGCCCGTCCACCTCCCCCGCTAAAGCGCTACCCTATGCACACATCTTTGAGAGTGAATCCGGCTGTGATCTGCTTGAATCGCTCGAGGCCGTTTCGCATGGTGATCGGTCCTGGCGGGGCGGAAGAAGGGTAACCGTCCCAACCACCCAAACGCGAGATGATCCACGTCGCCCATGCCAGAGACTTGTGCTTGTGCGGGTTGGACTGGAGAGCCGTTCTGGCGTTGTAGGGTTTCTCGATCTCGGACAGCGCCTCGATTTCCTGCGCTGTGAACGCAATGTCGGCAGGCTCCTTGCTTTTTCCGCTTCTTGACTGAACGAGTTGCAGCGTGATCGTTGCGGCGTGGACGACAAGCGCCGTGAGTTTCATCAAGCGTTCGGCATCGGCGAGTTGACTGGATCCCAGATCCAAACCTTGCGACTTCATGAGCCTGAAGAGTTGCTCGATCACCCAGCGTTGCCGATACCAGTCCACGATCTGCCAGGCTTGTTCCGGTGTGCCTACAGTGTGCGAGGTCAGCAATTGCCAATGAACGGGCTTTTGACCCTTGCGGGGATTTCTCTCCAGCACATCAACCACGGTAAGCGTCACTCTGTCGGGCATGCCCTTCGCGTCAGCTGTGTGTTGAGGTCGTCGCAGTTGGACGGTGCCGTAACGCAGCCGCAACTCGACGTCGCGTTCCGGTGCGTTGGGCGCTCGCGCCGGCAGTTTGATCGTTCGCAAACCCTGATCCGCCATGGCGTTTACGGCGTCCGACAGCTTGTTGCCGCAAGGCATGCTGCGATCATGATTGGCGCGGGTGAGCAGATGGAAGTTCTTCTCAGGCACACTTGCCCATTCATTGAAGATATCGCTTTCGCGGTCAGCAATCACCGTGACCATGCTGGCTGCCGCCAGTATCAGCTTTGCGCTTTGCGCCGTCTCTTGCCACCGGCCAGATTCCTTCTGCGAGATGCCTCTCAACTCGTGTGGCTTTCGAACGAGTCCCCTGCGTGTCCAGATCTTTCCGCACACGGGCCCTAACAGGTTGCCTTGCGATGCATCGACGGCAATCATGACATGGGCCATGACACCCCGCGCATTGCCTCTGCCGATAACCCCGAGCTTTCGCCGGCGACCGGGTTCCGTCTTGAAGTGAACCTGGGTGGTATCTTGAATCGCCAAAACGTGACGGCCTGTAACCGCCGTGCGGGTCAGTGTACTCCACCCCTCGATCAACCGCTCCAGTGTCACTTTTCGATTGGCAAAGAGCCGACAGAAGCGAACCGTTTGGCTGCGAACACCACCAGCAACCTGGCGAATACAGGATGATGCGCGCGAGACCAAACTGTCCAGAAACAACGCCCCCCTTTATCAAGACGGGCATCTCCAAACGAACCTGCGCTCAACATGTCGTGCACTCCAGAATCACCAGCGTGCACTTCAATGAATCACCAAGTCTGCTGACCGACGACAAAAATCACATGCATGAGTCACTACGTCGCGAAAACCCGCCAAAACTTGTGTGCATAGGGTAG
>JBILMZ010000193.1:0-6652 GCA_044375275.1 Micropepsaceae bacterium
CGTGGCCTTCATCGCCATCCTCGCAGACCGGAACGCCATCAGCATGCGCACGGTGGCGATTGCGGCAACCGCGGTGCTCCTGTCAACGCCGGAAGCCTGGATGGACCCGAGCTTCCAGATGTCTTTCTGCGCTGTGGTGGTGCTGGTGGCCGCATATGAGTGGTGGAACACGGTCCGACTGCGTTACTGGCGCGAGGACGGATGGGGCAGGCGCGCCCTGTCAGCCATCGGAGGAACCGCAGCCACGAGCGTGATGGCGGGATTGGCAACCGCACCCTTCGCGGCATTCCACTTCAATCGGCTTTCTGCATATGGCGTGCCGGCAAACGTTCTGGTGATGCCTGTCGTGAGCCTGGTGATCATGCCGGCAGGCGTTGTGGCCCTGCTCTTGATGCCCCTTGGCCTGGAGTGGCTGCCCCTGCAGTTCATGGACTGGGGGTTGGCCTTGATGCTCGACACGGCACACTGGATATCGTCCTGGCCAGGCGCGGCCCTGGGCGTGCAGGCGTTCTCAGTCGAAGCCCTCCTCCTGATGTCGCTGGGACTGCTGTGGATGGCGTGCTGGCACATGTCCTGGCGATGGCTGGGGCTCGTGCCCCTCTCCATCGGCTTGGTCATGGCAGGCCTCTCCGGGCAGCCAGACATGTATGTTTCAAAGACAGGTGGAAACGTCGCCGTGCGGGCCGCAGACGGACGGCTGTCCTTTGCTTCGGCGCGCCGGGCCCGCTTTGACGCGGAGATGTGGCTGCGGGCAGACGGCGACACAAGAGACGTGTCCGAAGCACTGGCAAGGGAGGCCTCCGCCTTTGACTGTTCAACAGGCCTCTGCATCGCTCCGCCACAAGGGGCGCGAGGGCGGATTGTACTCGTTCAGAATGATGGAGTGCGCGACACGGCATGCACACAGGCCGATATCGTCATCTCGCCGCGGGCCATGACGGCCGGTGACAGCATTCAAGGCTGCGGAGACGGGAAGCTCGTATTCACAGGCGCCTCGCTTCAGGAAACTGGCGCCGTATCAATCCGCTTCGAGGCGGATGGCCCACACGTTCAGACCGTGGCCCGGACGAGGGGAGAGAGGCCTTGGGTTGCCGCGGTCAGGCAGCAACCCGAAGCCGGAGTGTCGGATCAGTAGCGACGGAACAGGCCCACGAGGCGACCCTGGACCTTCACGCGATCAGTATTGAAAATGCGCGTCTCGAAGGCAGGGTTCGCTGCTTCGAGGGCAATCTGCGATCCGCGTTTGCGCAACCGCTTGAGGGTGGCTTCGTGACTGTCGACCAGCGCCACGACGATGTCACCGGAATGGGCATCCTCGGTACGCTGGATGATCACCGTGTCACCATTGAGGATGCCGGCATTGACCATCGAGTCGCCGCTGACTTCCAGCGCGTAATGCTCGCCCGAAGCGATCAGGGTCTGCGACACGGGAAGACTGTCCGTGACGTTCTGCAACGCTTCGATGGGCGTACCGGCCGCGATGCGACCCATGACGGGAACTTCAACCAGCGGCCTCAGGCCACCGCTTCCGCGGCTGGCCGTGGAGCGGATGCTGCCGCCGGAATCCACCACGCCAAACTGCGGGCGCTTGGCGACGACGGTCTTCGACCGCTGCGTTGGTGCATTGGAATTTTCAGGCAGCTTCACGACTTCCAGTGCACGCGCCCGGTGAGCCAGGCGGCGAAGAAAGCCGCGCTCCTCAAGCGCCGTGATCAGCCGGTGAATGCCGGACTTCGAGCGAAGGTCCAGCGCCTCCTTCATCTCGTCAAAGGACGGGGCGACCCCGGTTTCACGAAGCTTGTCGTGAATGTACATAAGCAACTCATATTGTTTGCGGGTCAGCATTTCAGGCACCTCAAAGCATGAACATAGTCGGAACAATCGCTGTTTGTTCTATTCATGTTCCGTAAATTGTCAATGAACAAATTAAGCACAAGGCCGGGATTCTGAATTTTTGGCGCTTTTCCGCCACTGCCCAGCGGTCAATCCAGCCGGAGAACCCGCACGGTGCTGCCTGCCGCGCGTGCCGGGTCATGCGGCGGCCTCACAATCAGGCCCCCGGCGGCCGCCAGGAACCGCAACATCCCCGAATCCTGAATCGGCAGGGGTGTCGCCATCAGCCACCCGTCCTCATCCTGTGCGAGGGTTGCCCGGCAATAGTCCTGCCGCACGTCATTCGCTGCCATGGGTTGGGTGAGCGTCGCCGGGACCAACTGGTGCGGCGCCTCGAGGCAACCTGTCAGGCGCATGATCAGCGGCTTGAGAAACAGGAGCGAACACACGAACGCAGAGACCGGATTGCCCGGCAGCCCGAGGAAGGTAACGCCTCGAAACTTCCCCGAGACCAGCGGTTTGCCCGGTCGCATGGCGATCTTCCAGAAGTCGACGCTCAACTCCGGTGCCAGCGCGGACTGGACAAGGTCATAGTCACCCACGGACGCACCACCAATCGTGATCACGACATCGAATGTGCTGGCGTCGCTCAGCCTGGCACGAATGTCTTCGATCGTGTCACGAGCGATCCCCAGCGGCACGGCAATGCCGCCCCAGGATTCAATCTCGGCAGCGAGCCCGGAGGGAGATGAACTGATGATCTGATTGGGTCCCGGCACGCCACCGGGCAGGACAAGTTCGTCGCCTGTGGCCAGGATGGCAATACGCGGACGGCGGGCGCAACTGAGCGTGGCGCAGTTCATGGCAGCCGCCAGGGCAATATCTCTCGCACGCAGCCGTCGGCCGGCCTTCAGTAATATGTCACCGCGACTGAAGTCGAGACCGGCCCTGCGGATGTGTTTGCCGGGCTGGATGACATTGCCTTCCAGCAACCGGATCTGGTCACCCCGTCGCTCGACGTTTTCCTGGATGATGATGCTGTCAGCGCCCGACGGAACCGGCGCGCCTGTGAAGATCCGGACGGCGTCACCTTCACCGACTGTGCCGCCAAAGCTACCTCCAGCCTGTGCTTCGCCGACGACGGCAAAGCTGTCACGAGCAGAATGCCGGACGGCGTAACCGTCCATCGCACTCACGTCACACGGCGGGTTTGTCAGGCGGGCCTGGACGTCTGCGGCAAGCACCCGGCCACTGGCCTGCGCCAGCGGCACGTCTTCCGGAGGAAGGGGTGTCAGGCCAGCGAGGACACGCGCCTGCGCTTCAGCAACGGACAACATGCTCACCCCCGGTACAGATCTTCAGGGTCCACGTTGATGGCACTTGCAAGCTTCTGCTCTTCGCCGCGCGTCAGGGAATGCGTGCGTCCATGCAGGAAGGAATAAAGCACGCCAACGGCCAGACCCGCGTCACGTGTCCATGCATGCGCCGTCAGGCCACGCGCCTGCATGAAGCGCCTGAGCGCTTCGCGCTTGTTCGACGCATCGGCAACGTTCTTGCGGACGGGAGCCTCCACAGCAACTTCGCTGACAGCAACAGCACGAGCCCGGCGCGTCTTGATCTGGACTCCGCTGGCGCGGCGCTGGGCTGCATGACGGCCTGAGGAAGCTGGTTTGTCCTCGGCGCGAAAGCTGCCCGACTTGCCGCCTTCCTTGCTGATCAGTCGGATGGCTTCAATCGTGATGCCGCGCTCGACGGCTTTCAGCATGTCATAGATCGTGAGGGCAGCAACCGAGGCTGCGGTCAATGCTTCCATCTCGACGCCAGTCGTGCCGGTGACACGAACAGTGGCCAGGATCCGGATGATGCACTCCGCCTCATCGGGTTCGCACAGCACCGTCACCGCCGAGATCGGCAGCGGATGACAGAGCGGAATGAGGTCGGACGTCTTCTTGGCCGCCATGATGCCGGCGACACGCGCGACGGCAAGGACATCCCCCTTCGGAATAGCACCCTCCAGAACCGCCTCCAGCGTTTCCGGGTTCATGCGAACAATGGCCTCGGCCATCGCCGTACGCTCGGTGGGCGCCTTGGATGAAACATCCACCATGTGGGCCTGACCCTTGTCGTTCAGGTGGGTAAGCTTGCTCACGAGGATCCTCCCAGAAGGAGGCGAGTCGCGCCCTTCACATCGTCCTGCCGCATCAGGCTTTCGCCGACAAGGAACGTCTGCACGTTGGCCGCCGACAGGCGCTTGAGGTCCGCGTGCGAATTGATACCGCTTTCCGATACGACAAGGACACCCGGTGGCACCAGGGGCGCCAGACGTTCCGTCGTTGCGAGGTCGGTCTTGAAGGTCACGAGGTCCCGGTTGTTGATGCCAATCATGCGGGGCCCTAGGGGTAGCGCCCGCCGGAGCTCTTCCTCGTTGTGGACTTCGAACAGCGTATCCATGCCCCAGCGACCTGCAGCTTCATGCAGGGCCGCGGCCTGCGCGTCCGAGACGGCTGCCATGATGATGAGGATGCAGTCGGCACCCAGCGCCCGCGCCTCGGTGACCTGATACGGCTCGAACATGAAGTCCTTCCGCAGTGCCGGCAGCGCCACGGCGTCTCGCGCAGCTGCCAGGAAGGAGTTGTCACCCTGGAATGAAGGCTTGTCGGTCAGCACCGAAAGGCAAGCCGCGCCGCCAGCCTCGTAAGCCTTTGCCAGCGCCGGCGGATCAAAGTCCGGTCGGATAAGACCCTTGGAGGGACTTGCCTTCTTGATCTCGGCAATGAGGGCCGGTCGACCCTGGGCGATCTGCGCCTCAAGCGCGGCCCGGAAGGGACGCACCGGCGAAGCGCGTCGCGCCCGTGCTTCCATTTCGGCCTCCGGGACAAGCCCGCGGGCCACCCGAATTTCATCAATCTTGTAAGCGGCAATCGCGCCCAGCACGTTTTCAGGCATCGTGGCCTTGATGAGGCGCGCGAGTGTGGTTGCGGCGTTGCCCGACGCAAGAGCCTGGCGCGCGAGCGCCACCCCTTCGCGCAGGTCCTTTGCTGCCTCAGCAACAATCAGCCCGGCCGCTGCATTGAGGCAGACGATGTCGTGATAGGCGCCGGGCTTGCCTTCAAAGAGGCGTCGCATCTCGGCAGCATTGGCCTCGGCATCTCCACCCAGAATGGACTTGAGGTCATGGCGGGCAAGGCCAGCGTCTTCCGGCGTGACCGTGAACCGACGCGTCTTTCCGCGATCAAGCTCGACCACATGGGTCGGTCCCGAGATCGAGAGTTCGTCCAGCCCGTCCTCGCCGTGCACCACCCAGGCCCGCTGCGAGCCCAGCATGTTGAGGACATCGGCATAGGGTTCAAGCCAGCGCAAGGCGAACACGCCTGCGAGCTGCCTTTTGACCTGCGCGGGATTGCAAAGCGGGCCCAGAAGATTGAACACGGTGCGAAAACCGAGCTGGCGTCGCACGCCGCCGACATGCGCCAGCGCCGCATGATGGTCCGGCGCAAACATGAAGCCGATGCCGGCTGTCTCGATGCTGCGAGCGATCTGCGCGGGTGGCAGGCTGATCTGCACGCCAAGGGCCGCAAGCACGTCCGCCGCGCCGCTGCGCGATGACAGGGCACGGTTGCCATGCTTGGCCACCTTCACGCCACAGGCCGAAACCACGATGGCGGCGGCCGTCGAGATGTTGAGCGTGCCCACACCATCGCCGCCTGTTCCGACCATGTCGATGGCGTCGGCGGGGGCATCTACCCGCAGGCAGTGGCGCCGCAGCACTTGCGCGGCGGCAGCGATCTCTTCAACCGTTTCACCGCGCAGGTGAAGGAGGGAGACAAAGGCTGCCATCTGCGCGTCGCTCGCCTGTCCACGCAGGATGATTTCAAAGGCCTGCGTTGCCTCATCAGGCGTCAGCGCAGCCCCGGTGGCGACGCGGCCCAGCAGCGGCTTGAAAAGATCGGGGTTCATGCCGCGCGCGCCAGTTCCAGGAAGTTCCGGAGGAGGGCGTGGCCATGCTGCGTCGCAATGCTCTCCGGGTGAAACTGCACCCCATGCACAGGATGCTCACGGTGGCACAGCCCCATGATCGTGCCATCATCGGTCTCCGCCGTGATGGTCAGGGAATTGGGCAGGCTGGCCCGGTCCACAACGAGGGAGTGATACCGCGTGGCGTCGAACCGCTCCGGCAGGTTGCGGAAGACGCTGGTGCCGAAATTGCGGATCGTGCTCACCTTGCCATGCATCGGGGCTCCAGCGCGCACGACTTGCCCTCCATAGACCTGACCGATGGTCTGGTGGCCAAGGCAAACGCCAAGAATGGGATGGGTCGGACCCAGGCGGGTCACGAGCTCGAGGCAGATGCCGGCCCTGTCCGGGTCGCACGGTCCGGGCGACAGGACGATGGCCCGCGGCGCCTTCTGCTCGACCTGGTTGACGGTGAGCTCGTCATTGCGGACGACTTCAACTTCCGCGCCAAGCTGGCCGAAATAGTGCACCAGGTTCCAGGTAAAGCTGTCGTAGTTGTCGATAAGCAGGATCATCTGAAATACGCTCGAACGGCAGGATTCTGCGGAGGATAAACGCTTCCCGCAGCAGATGGTATTCAATTTCTGCCGCAACCCCCGGCAGTTCCCGTTTCTGCTTAATTCCCGGTCGGGGCCGGGCAGGGCGATCCGGAAATCCCCTTATCCGGAAGACCGTCGAAAATCCCGTTGCCAAAGCCATGCGGAAAGACCATTTGAATGGTGAACCCCTCCAGGACCGCCCCTATGTTGGGGTCAAATTCCGGCAACCGAACTACCACCCTCGACAAAATCGGGCCGAAACAGAA
>JBILMZ010000030.1:0-21099 GCA_044375275.1 Micropepsaceae bacterium
AAATCCGTCTGCTTCTCCGGCAGGAAGTTGAGGCGGCTCTGGGTCCCCTGCCCGAACCCCTTGCCAAACACTCCGCCTGATCCGAGGGCGATTTTGGACTGCGTAATGTTGTAGCCCGCACCGAGCGGATCGCTATCGGGGTCCAGGAACGTCTGCACGCGCTGCTTCTGGTAGTCCTTGAGCGCAAACTCCCAACCGATCGGAATCACCGCAAGACCAATCGCAATGACCGGAACGATGATTTTCCAGGACAGGCCGGCCAGGAAGATAAGCCCGCACCCGCCGGCGATCAGGATCGTTGCCGTCCCGAGGTTCGGCTGCATGAGCACCAAACCTGCGGGTATGAAGATCAGGAGAAGCGCTGGAAGCAGCCGCGTCGGGCGGGAAACATCATCAAGCAGAACGCCATGGAGAAATCGCGAAAGGGCAAGGATCAGCGCGAGCTTCATGAGTTCTGAAGGCTGGAGCTGAAGCGGGCCGATATCAATCCATCGCTCTGCCCCCTTGCCCATGCGCCCAAGGAACTCGGTTGCAATGAGCAGAAGCAGCGTTGCGCCGTAGATCGGGTAAGCCAGCTGGTACCAGGTCCTTATATGGACCGTTGCCACCACAAGCAGCAGCAGGATACCGACCCCGAAACGCACGATCTGCCGGCCAGCCCACGGCTCCAGGCTTCCCCCCGCAACAGAATACAGCAGCGCAAATCCGATGCAGCAGATGATCGTGACCAGCACGACGACAGACCAGTTCAGCACCCGCAACTTGCCGGCAAAACGCAACTCGCGTGTCGCAGAGGCGAAACTGTCGTTAAGTGGCATCTGTTTTCTGGCCTGACGGTGACGACGCGCTGGCTGTTCGCGCAGGCGGCACAAACAGCTTCTTGCGTGACGGGTCTCGCTGCGCGACCAGGGTCATGACGTCCTTTGCAATGGGCGCCGCCGTACGCGAACCGCCACCGCCGTGTTCCACGATGACCGAGATCGCGTAGCGCGGATTGACCACCGGCGCAAAGGCAATGAAGAGCGCGTGGTCCCGGAATTTCCACGGAATGGTATTCGGGTCCCGCCCTCTCAGCTCGGCCGTGAGGCGCCTCACCTGAGCCGTACCTGTCTTGCCCGCCATGTCAAACCCCTCGACATCGATCCGCGAGCGAGCTCCCGTACCGCCCTGGTTTGTCACGGCATCCATGCCTCGATGAACGATCGCCACATGTTCGGGATTGAGGCCAATATCCTCGGGAACGGGACGGACATAGTCTTCACCGTCGAACGAGCGGATGACGTGCGGAAGAACCGCCTTGCCGCCATTCGCGAGTCGCGCAGTCATCACGCACAGCTGAAGCGGCGTGGTCAGTACGGCACCCTGGCCAATACCGACGTTGAAAGTGTCCCCGTCCCGCCAGACATCCTTGCGCGCCCGCAGCTTCCACGCCGGATCCGGCATGAGGCCGCTCTTCTCGCCAGGGATTTCAAGTCCATAGGACTGTCCGAGCCCGAACTTGCGGGACATCGCTGCAATCGCCTCGATACCGGTCCTGCGGGCGCATTCATAAAAATAGCAGTCACAGGAGTGCTTCATGGCCAGTGTCATGTCCATGCTGCCATGGCCGCCGCGCTTCCAGCAGCGGAAAACGAAACGCCCGAGCGCGGTCGCACCCGAACAATGCACGCGCGTATGCGGCGTCATGGCACCGGTCGCCAGCGCCGCCAACGCAACCACCGGCTTGTAGGTCGAACCCGGCGGATAAATGCCCGTGATGGCCTTGTTCAGTAGCGGCTTGAGGGGATCCTCGTTCAGGTCCTTCCAGACCTTGGGCGTAACCGTCGTCGTGAAGGCATTCGGGTCAAATCCCGGCGCCGACACGATCGAGATGAGCTCTCCCGTGTTGACGTCCATGACAACGATCGAACCGCTCTGGCCAACCAGCTTCTCCTGCGCCAGCTTCTGCACTTCCATGTCAAGCGAGAGCACGACGTCCTTGCCCGGACGACCCTTCGTGCGCGCCAGCTCGCGGATCACGCGCCCGTGGGCGTTGACTTCATTGTGCGACGCATCCGGCTTGCCGCGCAGTTCCTTGTCAGCCGCCTTCTCGACACCCGAACGTCCGATGCGAAATCCCGGCAGCGAGAGCAGCTCGGGATCTTCATCAATATCCTTGTCTGTGGGCCCTGCCACATAGCCCAGCACATGGCTGAGCCACGGACCAAAAGGATAAGAGCGCAGTTCACCCACGTCCGGCACGACACCCGCCAGGTCAGGTGCATTGAGATTGATCCGTGCAAACTGGTCCCAGGTCAGCCCCTCGATCACCAGCACGGGATTGAAGGGCTTTGACCGCGCGATATCCCGAAGGACCCGTTTGATGCGGTTCGGCGTGAGTTCAACGAACTCCGCAACACGCATCAATGCGGCCTTGGGATCAGGGGTGCGCTCGGGAATGAGCAACAGCCTGAAATTCTGGGCTGTCTTGGCAAGCTCGGTACCGACGCGGTCGTATATCCTTCCGCGTTGGGGCGCGAGAAGCTGAAGATTGATGCGATTGTCCTCGGCCATCATCGCGAATTGCTCGCGCTGCAGCACCGACAACTGGAACATGCGGCCAGTCAGGAGACCAAACAACCCAAACGTTCCGGCAGACAGGATGGCAGTACGCCGGGAAAAGGCCCTGAACCTCACACTGTCGCGACCGTCCATCATGACCGGATGTCCTTCACAGGGTTTCTGGCGCTGTTGTCAGCACGCGTCTGACCAGCATGAACAGCCTTGAGAAAAGCGGATAGAACAGGATGGTCATGCCGGCCTGCAGCACCACGACAAGCGGATCCAGCCAGCGTTCGAACACGATCATCCCGAGGCTCCAGGATAGAAGTGCGCTGATCGCCACGACAAGCGCAAATCCCAGCCACGCGCCAATGCCCGTTCGTCCCTTGAAGAAAATGCGCTGGGTCAGGGTAAAGCCGTAGGCCAGCAGATAGATGATAATGGAAAAACCAAGCGGCGTTCCGGCAGTGAGATCCTGCGCAGCCCCGACAATGAAGACGGCCCATGGCGGCATGAACGCCGAACCATGCATCGCCCAGAAGAAGATGCTTGTCAGCGCAATATCAGGCGCGGGCACTTCCCCCTGCAGAAGATGAAGAGGAATGTTGGCAGCCAGCATCAGCAGGATGGTAAGGACGAGCGGCAATGCACGCCACACAAGCTGCACCAGCCAGACATATCCGAGCTGGAGTACCTCGATCATTGGATGCCCCCGCCTTCGGAGCGCATGAGGGCGGGTCGTGCCTGAGTGCGGTTTACGGGCTTTGTTCCACCGGATCCCTGCGTGGTCGGCTTGGCATCTGCCGGCGCCGGCGCTTCAGGCTCGTTATCAACATCGACCGGCGCCCGGTACTTCAGGACACGAACAAAATCAGCACGACGCTCGCTGGTAAACAGTTCGACGCGCGGAGCCGCCTGCCCCTTGACGACGACGCCGACCACGATCCCGGGCGGCAATGCACCGCCATCCGCTGTTGTCAGCACGCGGGCCCCTGCCACGAGGCGCGAGCCCGGTGGAAGATACTCAAGTGTGGGGCGATCCGAATTGTCACCGGCGAGGATGGCCTTGAGATTTGCGCCTTCAACGATCACCGGAATACGGCTGTTCAGGTCACTGAGCAGTAGCACACGCGAGGACTTTCGACCGGTACCGACAATGCGGCCCAGAAGACCCCGGTCATCGACAACGGCCTGCCCCTTCAGCACACCTTGGTCCGATCCGGCGTTCACCAGAATGGTCCGAAGGAAGGGACCCGACATGTCTGCAATGACGCGCCCCGCCACGCCTGACACCGGTGCCTCCGTCGGCACCTTGAGCAGCTGCTCATATCTTTCGACCTTGCGCTGCAGCTCTGCAACCTCGCTTTGACCCTGGCGCAGCTTGGCATTCTCATCCCTGAGCCGCTGGTTCTCTTCGTAAACCGAGAAGAACGTTCCGACGCCGTCGATCCACCGTTTGCCTTCATTGGCGGGCCCTGCGACCAGTTCCATGGCGGACGCTGTCAGATCATCCGCCACACCGCTCAAGCCCAGGCTGAGTTCTGTTTGGGTCTTGCTGATGCCAAGCAGCACACCGCCTGCCACGACGAGCAGCGCAAGCGCAGGATTCTGGGCGATGAATGCCCATAAGCCTGAAGCTGACCTGCGACGCCTGAAGTTCCATGCCATGGGCAGGGACTACCCGTTTCAGTAATAGACGGACGACAATACTTGCCGGTGAGTGTTGAGGTGTTCAAGCACCTTGCCCGTGCCGAGTGCAACGCAGGATAGCGGTTCGTCGGCGATGGAAACCGGGAGGCCTGTCTGCTCGCGCAGTACCTGGTCGAGATTGGTCAGCAGCGAACCGCCTCCCGTCATCACGATGCCCTTCTCGACGATGTCTGCAGCAAGTTCCGGCGGCGTTGCTTCCAGCGCGACCTTGACCGCCTCGACAATCTGGCTGACGGGTTCCTGCAGCGCGTCGGCGATCTGCGCCTGGGTAATGGAGATTTCCTTCGGAACGCCGTTCAGGAGATCGCGACCCTTGATGTCAATGCGGGTTTCGTTCGCGTTCTCCGGCGCCTTGGCGCAACCAACTTCCTTCTTGATACGCTCGGCCGATGCTTCGCCGATGAGAAGATTGTGATGCCGGCGGATGTAGGAAATAATCGCCTCGTCCATCTTGTCGCCACCAACGCGAACCGACCGGGCGTACACAATGCCGCCCAGCGACAGCACGGCCACTTCGGTTGTACCGCCGCCAATATCGACGACCATCGAACCCGTCGCTTCGGTGACAGGCAGGTCAGCACCAATCGCAGCCGCCATCGGCTCTTCGATCAGATAGACGCGGCGCGCGCCGGCCTGCAGCGCGGACTCCTGGATGGCCCGCTTCTCGACCGCCGTCGCACCGGAGGGAACGCAGATGATGATCATCGGATTTGCGAAAGAGCGCCGGTTGTGAACCTTCCGGATGAAGTGCTTGATCATCTCCTCGGCGACTTCGAAGTCGGCGATGACGCCATCGCGCATCGGCCGGATCGCTTCGATGTTGCCGGGCGTACGGCCCAGCATCATCTTCGCGGCATTGCCGACTTCCAGCACCTGCTTCTTGCCATTCTTGTTCAGGATGGCAACGACCGACGGTTCGTTCAGCACGATGCCGCGGCCTTTCACATAGACCAGCGTGTTGGCCGTTCCCAGGTCAATCGCCATGTCTGATGACAGCATTCCAAGCAGACTAGAAAACATCGACGTCTCCAACTTCTTTTTATGGGGCGGAGGCCTGTCAGGGCCATCCGCCGGTTGTTGAGCGGCGCTAGCGCGCCACCGATAAGGCTTCAGGCTTTGTCTTCTGGCGCTTCACCAGAAGCTTGTTGAGGGCATGAACATAGGCCTTGGCGGCCGAAACAAGCGTATCCGTATCCGCGGCGCGGCCGGTAACACTGCGTCCGTCTTCGACAAGCCGGACGGTGACGCCAGCTTGCGCATCCGTCCCCTCCGTCACGGCATGTACATCGAACAGCGCGAGGGTTGCCTCGTGCGGATAGAGCGACTTGATCGCGTTGAAGATGGCGTCAACGGGACCATCGCCGCGTGCAACGCCAATCTTGGTCTGTCCGTCAACGGAAAGCTCAAGCTCCGCGCTCTGCGGTCCGAACGTTCCGGCGACCACGCGCATGTTGACGAACTGGATGCGGTCGTTGCCGCGCGCGATCTCGTCATCAACGAGGGCCACGATATCCTCGTCGAACACGTGCTTCTTCTTGTCTGCAAGGTCCTTGAAGCGACGAAAGGCATCTTCCAGCGCATTCTGGCCCAACTCGTAGCCCATGGATTCGAGCTTGTCCTTGAAGGCGTGCCGCCCCGAGAGCTTGCCCAGGACCAGTGATGTCTTGGATACGCCAACGGATTCCGGCGTCATGATCTCGTAGGTCTGGGTGTGCTTGAGCATTCCGTCCTGATGGATGCCCGATTCATGCGCAAAGGCGTTCTTGCCGACGATGGCCTTGTTGAACTGTACCGGGAAGCCCGTCACGTTCGACACCATCTTCGACGCGCGCGCGAGCTGCGGTGTCTGGATGCCGGTCGTGTAAGGAAGAATGTCCTGACGCACATTGAGCGCCATCACGATTTCCTCGAGCGCCGCATTGCCTGCGCGCTCGCCGATACCGTTGATCGTGCATTCAACCTGTCGCGCGCCGGCTGAAACGCCCGCAATGGAATTCGCAACCGCAAGGCCGAGATCATTGTGGCAGTGGGTCGAGAACACCACCTTGTCCGCCCCTGGCACTTTCTCGATCAACGCCGCAAACAGGGCTGCGTACTCGGTCGGAATGGCATAGCCAACAGTATCTGGAATGTTGATCGTCGTCGCCCCGCACTTGATCGCGGTTTCAACGCAGCGGCACAGGAAGTCGAATTCTGTCCGGGTCGCGTCTTCCGCCGACCATTCGACATTGTCGACCCAGTTGCGCGCGCGCGTGACGCTGCCGGCGACAGCTTCGAGCACCTGATGAGGCTCCAGCTGCAGCTTGTGCTTCATGTGCACGGGACTTGTCGAAATGAACGTATGGATACGCCCCTGGCGCGCGTGCTTGATGGCCTCGCCTGCACGGTCGATATCCTTCACGCCTGCACGCGCGAGTCCGCACACCACAGCGCGCTTGACGACTTTCGAGATTTCCTGAACCGCTTCGAAGTCTCCGTTGGAGGCAATCGGAAAGCCGGCTTCGATGACATCAACGCCGAGATCGTCGAGCATCTCGGCAATCTTCAGTTTTTCTTCGAGATTCATCGCAGCGCCGGGCGACTGCTCGCCATCGCGCAATGTAGTGTCGAAAATCGTAATCCTGTTGGTACCAGTCATGGTCTCTTCTCATTTCCCGCTCAAACGCGGTTCGAATATCTCGCCCGGGACTTCACTTCGCATCTTCCCCTAAGCACCAGCCGCGTCGCCCTTGAGCATCTCCGCAGCCGCTGTTGCGCCTAGGGGCGTCTAAGCAGAAGTCCAAGCTTGATTCGAAGAGACGAACGGCTGGAAAGGCACGCAGCCGAACGCGCGCGGATGCGGATGCCGCCCGCCTCGCCGTTCCTGGTGCCAAACCTGTTCATGCCGTCCTTGCCTCACGCGCCAGCGCAATTACCTGGCGTTGACCATAAGGAAACGCTGTTAAATCTCGGTGAAACCCCGGATCAAAACTCGCGTTTCCGCCAAAGAATCAATAGAGCGAATCGCAGGGTGGGCGCAATGGCAATCGCACCGCCAAGGAACATTTTCATGAGACCGTGCATTGGCTCCACGCCGCCCGGCGCTCACAGGACCAGCAGGAACGCCCCTCCAGACACGATCCGGCACCCCTGATTAATCCTGCGTCAACCATCCGCTAACGCGATAGTCAGCAGCCCCGTGCTTCTATCTGTCGAAAAAGAGGGCGGCAGGCACCATGGGAAATATCGCGTCACCGGAACAAATGCCATCAAAGGCTCTGGGCAGCCGTCATCTCAGCCGCCTGGTGGAGGTGATTTTTCCGGTTGTAACCGCCGCAATCTTCACGGCCGCCGCCCTGCTCTTCTGGGTACAGCCCATGTTCGGCAAACTGGTTCTCCCTCTTTTGGGCGGCACGCCAGCCGTCTGGGCCGCCACACTTCTTTTCTTTCAGACAGCCTTGCTCGCCGGCTACCTCTATGCCCATGCCTTGGGACGATATCTCCCCCTGAAAGCACAGATTGCCGTCCACGCCGGCGTCCTTGTGTTGGCAGCGATGATGCTCCCGGTAGGGATCCCGGCTGGCACCGAGCCTCCGGCAAGCGAAATGCCGGTCTTCTGGCTGTTTGGCCTGTTCACGCTCACGATCGGCGCTCCGTACACGGCCGTTGCCGCGACGTCCCCCCTGCTTCAGCGCTGGTTCTCAATGTCGGGGCATCCGGCTGCCGCAAACCCCTACCAGCTCTACGTGGCAAGCAACGCCGGCAGCCTGATCGGCCTGCTTGGCTATCCCCTGGTCATCGAACCCATGGCCGGCGCTACCTTCCAGACCATCCTTTGGTCCGCGGGCTTCGTCTTCATGATGCTGCTGATCGGCCTGTCCGCACTGGGGCTTCAGGCAAGCTCAAGCACGGTGACCGCCCGCGAAATCGACACTTCACCCGCGATTTCGTGGTTCGAGCGCTTCCGCTGGGTTGCACTATCTTTCGTGCCGTCCAGCCTGCTTCTGGGCGTGACCACGCACATCACGACAGACATCGCCGCCATGCCCCTGCTCTGGGCATTCCCGCTGGCCCTGTACCTTGTCACCTTCATCATCGCCTTTGCTGACCGCCCACTGGTTCCAAGGCCGATCCTGCTGAAGGCAGAGGCGCTATCCCTCGCCATCCTGGCAGCAATGATGTGGTTCGACGGCTCCAACGCGGCAGGCCTCACGATCAGTCTGATCGCCTTTTTTGTCGTCGCCCTCGCTCGCCACAGCGAACTGGTCCTTGTGAAACCGCCAGTCCAGAAACTGACGGAATTTTATCTCTGGATGTCAGCTGGCGGCGCGCTTGGCGGCATCTTCAACGCCATCGTTGCGCCCATGTCCTTTGACCGGATCACGGAGTACCCGCTGACGCTCGTCGCTGCGGGCTTCACGCGCCTGCTTCTTGTTCCGGCGGCAGAACGCTGGAAGCTGAACGCCCTGGACTTCGCGCTGCTCGCCTTCGCCATCGTGGCTGCCATCGCAATGCGCCTGTCCGGCACCGACGCGGACAGCATTCCGCTTCCGGTTGTCGTGGTGGTCATCACGGCCCTCGCACTGGCCGTCTACCACTTCCAGGACAATGCCTGGCGCTTCGCGCTTGGGCTGACCGCGATGCTGATCCTCCTGCACGGAAAGCATGACAGCACGACGCTCACCGAAGTACGCAGCTTCTTCGGCGCCTACCGCCTCTATGAGCGCCCGGAAACAGGACACTTGATCCTGTCCCATGGCACGACCATCCACGGCGCGCAGTCGCTCGCTGAACAGCGCCCCTCGCCGCTGACCTACTATGCAGCCGAAGGCCCGCTTGGACAGGCAATCCAGGCTCTGCAGCCGCTCAGGAACAGCCTGAGATACGGCGTTGTTGGCATGGGTGCTGGCGCATCGGCCTGCTTCTCGCGCGACACCGACCTCTGGACATTCTACGAGATTGACCCGCTCGTCGTGCGGCTGGCGCGGGACCATGGCGCATTCAGGTTCCTGGGCGCCTGCACGCCAAAAGCACGCATCGTCACCGGAGACGCGCGCCTGTCACTCGGACGCGAGGCTGACGGCGCGTTTGACATCCTGATCCTCGATGCTTTCAGCTCGGACTCGATCCCGACCCACCTGATGACACGCGAAGCCCTGCAGCTCGCGCGCACCAAGCTGGCACCCGGCGGTGTCATCCTGTTCAATATCTCGAACCGCTACCTGCGCCTTGAGCCGGTCGTTGCCAACACCGCACGCGCTGCGGGCTTGAGCGGCATCACGCAAACGTTCCACGTCAACGCGGAACAGTCCGCGCGCATGGTGACATCGTCGCAATGGATCGCCCTCTCACCGCATGCCGAGCCCCTCGCCCGCATTGCGGAAACGGGCAACTGGCGCGCCTTGCGTCCGGACACGCAGGCAACAGTCTGGACCGATGACTACTCCAGCCTGCTCGGCGTGATCGCCGTCAGGTAGGCTTCACCCCGGCTTGACGAGGCTGGCTGACTTCTTTGCCTGTGCGCGGGCCGTGTCCGTATCGGACGCCCGCGCGACAACCACGCCCATGCGCCTCTTCTTGAAGGCCTCCGGTTTCCCAAACAGCCGCAGCTCCGTTCCCGGAACGGCAAGCGCCGCATCAACGCCGTCAAACGAAATGCCTTTGGCTTCAACGCCACCATAGATGACAGCGCTCGCTCCCGGCGTCCTCAGGCTGGTGTCGACCGGCAACCCAAGGATCGCGCGCGCATGCAGCGCAAACTCGCTCTGGTGCTGGGTTGCAAGCGTCACGAGGCCAGTGTCATGCGGGCGGGGGCTGACTTCGGAAAACCAGACGTCATCACCCTTCACGAACAGCTCAACCCCGAAAATGCCGGTACCACCCAGCGCATCCGTGATCTTCCTCGCCATGTCCTGCGAACGTTCAAGCGCCAGCGCGCTCATCGGCTGCGGCTGCCAGGATTCCACATAGTCACCATCGACCTGCACGTGCCCGATGGGCGCGCAGAACGATGTACCGCCCGCATGGCGAACGGTCAGCAGGGTGATCTCGAAATCGAACTTGATCTCGGACTCGACGATGATCCGCGCCTGTTTCACGCGCCCGGCCGACATCGCATAGTCCCATGCCGTCGCAACACCGCCGGCATCCTTGATCCGGCTTTGCCCCTTGCCGGACGACGACATGACAGGCTTGACGAAGCACGGATACCCGATGCCGCCATCAATCGCCGCCTGAAGTTCTTCAAGGGAGGAGCAGAAAGCGTAGCGCGACGTCGCAAGGCCACACGTTTCGGCGGCAAGCCTGCGGATACGCTCACGATTCATGGTGATATGCGCCGCATTCGCTGTCGGAATGACTCGCGCCAGCCCCTCAGCCTCGATGCTGACAAGTTCGTCCGTCGCAATGGCCTCGATTTCGGGAACCACCAGGTCGGGTCGTTCCTTCAGCACAAGCTCCCTCACCGCCCGCCCGTCTGTCATGTCGATCACATGCGAGCGATGCGCCACCTGGTGCCCCGGCGCATTTGCATAGCGGTCAACAGCGATGACCTCGACACCAAGCCGCTGCAGCTCAATGACGACTTCCTTCCCCAATTCGCCCGCCCCGAGCATCATGACCTTGAAGGCCGAGGGAGAAAGCGGTGTTCCGATGCGCGTCATGGGGTTTTCCTGCAGGAGCAATTTCACTGGCAGGAAGAAGAATTGTCACCTGCCGGCGCGCAGGGCAAGCCGGCAGGGAAGTTAGTCACAGCCCGTTGGAGGCTGCCCGAGCGGAAACCCCCTCAGTTCTTTTCCTGGTCCACCAGCTTGTTCTTCGTGATCCATGGCATCATGCCGCGAAGCTTGCGGCCGACATCTTCGATCGGATGCTGGGCGTTGTTCGCACGCGTCGCCTTGAAGCTCGCCTGCCCGGCCTTGTTCTCGAGCACCCAGTCGCGCGCGAAGCGGCCGGACTGGATGTCCTTCAGCACCTTGCGCATTTCTTCCTTGGTCTGCTCGGTGATGATGCGCGGCCCCGTCACGTACTCGCCATACTCGGCCGTGTTCGAGATCGAGTAGTTCATGTTCGCGATGCCGCCTTCATAGATCAGGTCGACGATGAGCTTCACCTCGTGCAGGCATTCGAAATAGGCCATCTCCGGCGCATATCCCGCTTCCACCAGCGTCTCGAAGCCACCGCGGATGAGCTCGACAAGGCCACCGCACAAGACGACCTGCTCGCCGAACAGGTCCGTTTCACACTCTTCACGGAACGAGGTTTCGATGATGCCCGAACGGCCACCGCCAATGGCGCTCGCATAGGACAACCCGATGTCATGTGCATTGCCGGTTGCGTTCTGGTGAATGGCAATGAGGCAGGGAACACCGCCGCCCTTCTGGTACTCCGAGCGCACCGTATGTCCCGGGCCCTTTGGTGCCACCATGAGAATGTCGAGATCGGCGCGCGGCTCGATCAGCTTGAAATGCACGTTGAAGCCGTGAGCGAACAGCAGCGCTGCGCCTTGCTTCATGTTCTTGTGCAGGCTGTCACGATAGATGTCGGCCTGGAGTTCATCGGGCGTCACCATCATCATGACATCGGCCCACTTCGCAGCGTCGGCCACATCCATGACCTTGAAGCCCATGGCTTCGGCCTTCTTGGCAGAAGCGCCGGGACGCAGGGCCGCAACGACTTCCTTCGCGCCTGAATCCCGCAGGTTCAGCGCATGCGCGTGCCCCTGGCTGCCAAAGCCGATAATCGCGACTTTCTTGCCCTTGATGAGCCCGACATTCGCGTCGCTGTCATAGTACACACGCATTTCAAATCTCCATCATTCACATATTTTGGAAGCCGGAACTCACTCCCGACTCCATTTTCCTACATGGCTTCGGCGCCGCGACTGATCGCAACGACGCCTGTGCGCGACACTTCGACAAGACCCAGTGGCTTCATGAGATCGACAAAAGCATCAAGCTTCTGTGCGCTGCCGGTGACCTCGAACACGAAACTCGAATGCGTCGTATCGATCACGCGGGCGCGAAACGCATCGGAGAGCCGCAAGGCCTCGACGCGCTTCTCGCCGGTCCCCGCCACCTTCACGAGCGCAAGCTCACGCTCGATTCCCGGATGCTCCGCCGTCAGGTCAAAAACCTTGTGCACGGGCACGAGACGCTCAAGCTGGTGCCGGATCTGCACAAGCACTTCGGGTGTCCCGGACGTGACGATGGTGATCCGCGACGTGTGGTCAAGATGGTCGACTTCGGCAACGGTCAGGCTTTCAATATTGTAGCCACGCCCCGAGAACAGGCCGATCACGCGCGCGAGGACTCCCGCTTCGTTGTCCACGAGGACGCAGAATGTCGTTCGGATCTCGCGGCTTTTCCCGTCAACGAGAAAATAGGCCGACTTCGGCTGGTCCTTGCCTGGTCCGCTCATGACTGGATAATCCTTTTGCGATTGTCGTCGCGGTTCGTTTCCATGATGTCTACACCAGCACCTTTCCTGCTTCGCTGACCTTCGCGTCGTCCTGCGTATCATTGAGAATCATCTCGTTGTGCGCAGCGCCCGAAGGAATCATCGGATAGCAATTCTCGGTCTGATCCACGACACAATCAAACAGGACTGGCCGGTTCACATTGATCATTTCCTTGATTTTCTCATCAAGCTCGGCAGGTTTGGTCGCCCTGATGCCGACCACGCCATAGGCCTCGGCCAGCTTCACGAAATCAGGCAGGGCTTCCGAATAGGAATGGGAGTACCGCCCGCCATGCAGCAATTGCTGCCACTGGCGCACCATGCCCATGTACTGGTTGTTGATGATGAAAATCTTGATGGGCAGGTCGAACTGCACGGCCGTCGAGAGTTCCTGCATGACCATCTGCACGCTGGCCTCGCCCGCAATGTCGATCACGAGGGAGTCACGATGCGCCACCTGGATGCCCACGGCAGCCGGCAGGCCATAACCCATCGTGCCAAGGCCACCCGATGTCATCCAGCGGTTCGGCTCTTCGAAACGGTAATACTGCGCCGCCCACATCTGGTGCTGCCCCACTTCGGTGGAGATATAGGTCGTGCGCCCCTTCGTCAGTTCGTAGAGGCGCTCGATCGCATATTGCGGCTTGATGACGTCGTTGGAAGGCTTGTACGAGAGGCACTTGCGCGCCCGCCATTCATCAATCTGCTTCTTCCACCCGGCCAGCGCAGCGTTGTCGACGCGGAATTGTCGCGCGCGCCAGAGCCGGATCATGTCGTCCAGCACATGCGCCACGTCACCAACAATGCCGACGTCAGACCGCACGGTCTTGTTGATTGACGAGGGGTCGATGTCGATATGGATCTTCTTCGAGTTGGGCGAGAACGCATCAAGCCGCCCCGTCACGCGGTCATCGAAGCGCGCACCAACCGCGATCATCAGGTCGCAGTCATGCATCGCAAGATTTGCTTCATAGGTTCCATGCATGCCGAGCATGCCCAGCCACTGCGGATCCGAGGCCGGATAAGCACCCAGTCCCATCAGTGTCGAGGTGATCGGATAGCCCGTCATCCGCACGAACTCGCGCAGCAGGTGCGACGCCAGCTTCCCCGAGTTGATGACGCCACCACCCGTATAGAAAATCGGCTTCTTCGCCGCCGCGATGAGTTCAAGCGCCTGCTCGATCTTCTTCAGGTCACCCTTGAGACGCGGCTGGTAGGTGCGATGCCGGATATTCGACGGACCGACATAAGGAGCACGCCGGAACTGCACATCCTTCGGAATGTCGATGAGGACAGGCCCCGGACGCCCCGTCGTCGCAATGTAGAAAGCCTCATGCAGGATGCGCGGCAGGTCCTTCACGTCACGAACGAGCACGTTGTGCTTCGTGCAGGGGCGCGTGATGCCGACCGTGTCGGCTTCCTGGAAAGCATCCGTGCCGATGAGGTGGGTTGGCACCTGTCCCGTGATACAGATGAGTGGAATCGAATCCATCAGAGCATCGGTCAATCCTGTCACCGCATTGGTGGCGCCGGGACCGGACGTCACCAGCAGCACGCCGGGCTTGCCCGTCGAACGCGCATAGCCTTCGGCCGCATGCGCGGCACCCTGCTCATGGCGAACAAGGATGTGCTGGATCTCGTTGTCCTGGAACAGGGCGTCGTAGATGGGCAGCACCGCACCGCCGGGATACCCGAAAATGTGGTGAACGCCGTGATCCTTGAGCGCCCGAACAACGATTTCGGCGCCGGTCGGATCCTGCTGTGCTGTCGTCAAACTCATCGTCCCTGCTCTCACGCAAAAGAAAAGGCCCCGTCGGGGCCCTCGAATACGCCGCTTTTTCCTAAAGACCCGTGATCAGGTCCAGGAGCCAGCGGCACAGCCAATTACAAGCACAAAATTCCACATAAGGTCAGTTTCCAGCAACAATATTACCAAATCCCTACCGGTTCTGCTGCACTGCGTCAAGCCCTGCTGCATTCTTTACTTGCCATAACACGTTATGGCATAGGTTACGGCATGGAAAGCGAAACCCGCAAGATCACCGTTCACATCCCGGCCGACCTTCTCGAGGCAGCCCAAGCCGAAACCGGCCAGGGCGTGACAGAGACCGTGCGCCAGGGGCTCGAACTGCTGAAGCGCGCACACGCCTATCGCCAGCTCCGCGAGATGCGCGGAAAATTCAAGTTCGACATAACGGCAGACGAACTGCGCGGTGATGACTGATGATCGCCGTCGATACGTCCAGCATGATCGCCTTTCTGCAGGGTCAGGATGGTCGCGACACCCAGGCGATTTCAGACGCGCTGCAGAACGACAGCCTGCATTTGCCGCCTGTCGTCGTGACAGAGCTTTTGAGTGACCCAAAGGCCTCGGGACAGATCAGGGAACTGATTGGGCAACTGCCGCAGCTTTCACTGAGCGAGGGGTACTGGTCACGCGCCGGACAATCACGCCAGAAACTATTGCTCAAAGGCTACAAGGCAAGGCTTGGAGACGCGCTCATCGCTCAGGCTTGCATGGACAACAACGTCCCCCTCATCACCCGCGCCCCTGACTTCCGGCATTTTGTGAATCTCTGCGGCCTCAGGCTGGCTTGATCATCTCTGCCATCAGCACGTCCAGCATTTCGTGCGGTGCGCTTCGTTCAATGAAGGTCCAGTCAGGCATCTGGTGACGGAACCACGTCATCTGCCGCTTCGCAAACTGGCGGGTTTCAATCACGGCCCTCTCCACCGCATCGGCAAGCGTTGCTTCTCCACGCAGATGGGCCATGAGTTGCGGCACGCCCAGCGCCCGCGCCGCGGGTAGCTCATCGTTGATCGCTCCAAGCGCCCTCACCTCCTCAAGCGCGCCTTCCGCCATCATGGCATCGAAGCGCCGCGCAATCTGCGCCCGCAGCCACTCGCGGTTCGGCTTGACCACAAACCGCGCGAGATTTCCGGTCAGCACCGGCGTCCCCTTCAGTTTCTGCCACTCGTCGAGCGACTGCCCCGTGGCCTCGAGCACTTCCCACGCTCGCACAAGCCGCTGGCCGTCCCCCACATCAAGCCGCGCCCCCATGACGGGATCGCGCTTTGAAAGCTCTGCGTGAAAGCGCTGGTTCCCGAGTTCCTGCAGCTTCATGCGCGCTTCAACCCGAATGGAGGCATGGATTTCCGGTATGGGTGACAGGCCCTTGAGCAGCACCGCAAAATAAAGTCCGGTTCCACCTACAAAGATCGGGACGAGGCCACGCTGGCGCACCTCCGCCAGGACGTCTGCCGCATGGCTGGCCCAACGCGCCACCGAATACGCTTCATAGGCGCTCGCAAAACCGTAGAGAAAATGTGGTGCCTGCGCCTCTTCCTTGACCGAGGGGCGCGCCGAAACCACGCGCAGTTCCCGGTAGACCTGCATGGCGTCCGCATTGATGATCGCGCCGCCCAGCCGTTCCGCCAGCAGCAGCCCGAGCGCTGACTTGCCGCTCGCGGTTGGCCCTGCAATAAGGACGGCATCAGGCTTGTTCAACGCAATCTCCATCCGAACAGTTCAGTCATGACACACATGTTGGTTCTCACAGCGGCGCTCGGAAAACTCGACGACGCAAGCGTCAGCACCATTGCCGCTCTTGTGGGCAAGGCACCGCACTGGCTGTCGCCCGGCACGGCCTGCGAGTTCCGGACAGATGACCCTCAGATCATTTCACGCGCGCGCGCAAGCTTAATTGACTCACCCGTCGACGCAAACATCGTCGCTACCGCCAACCGCCGCAAGAAGCTGCTGATCGCGGACATGGACTCCACCATCATTAACGTCGAGTGCATCGACGAGATCGCCGATTTTGCCGGCATCAAGCCCCAGATCGCCGCCATCACGGAGCGCGCAATGCGGGGCGAGATCGAATTCGAAAGCGCCCTGAAGGAACGCGTCGGACTGCTGAAGGGCCTGCCGGAAACAACGCTCGCCAGGGTGTTCGATAGCCGGATCCGGCTGAACCCGGGTGCGCGCATCCTTGTCACCACGATGGCCAGTGAAGGCGCAACGACCGCCCTCGTATCCGGCGGCTTCACCTATTTCACGTCACGCGTCGCAGGCGCCGCTGGCTTCGCAACCAACCGGGCGAACATTCTTGAAATCGAGAATGGAAAACTCACGGGCACCGTACGCGAACCCATTCTCGGCCGCGAAGCCAAGCGCCAGTCGCTCCTCGAACTCGCGCGCAAGGCCGGCATCACCGCCGGTGACACGATGGCAATCGGCGACGGGGCGAACGATCTCGACATGATCAGGGAGTCGGGGCTCGGAATCGCCTACCGCGCAAAGCCCGTCGTGGCCGAAGCGGCGCACGCACGCCTTGACCATGCAGACCTGTCTGCGGCGCTGTACTTGCAGGGATACAAGGAAACCGAACTGGTGCTGCACTGAGCAGGAACCGCCCACATGCGCGCAGCAGGATTTGACTTCGGCACCTCCAACTCGGCCATCGGGATCATACGGGGAAACCAGGCCACGCTGGCCCCGCTCGAGAATGGCTCGACCATGGTCCCGACCGCCGTGTTCTTTGACTTCGCCGAGCATGACAAGCCGTCCTTCGGACGCGCAGCGGTCGACGCCTACGTGAACGGAAACGACGGTCGCCTCATGCGCGGCCTCAAGACCATCCTGTCCACCAATCTCATCAGCGAACGCACCGCGCTTTCAAGGAAGTCCATCCAGCTGACAGACGTGATCGCGATGTTCTCCCGCCATCTGAGGCTGAAAGCGGAAGAGGCGGCAGGCGCCCCGATTGACGCCGTCGTGCATGGCCGCCCCGTGCGCTTCGTCGAAGGCGATGACGTCGCCGACCGGCGCGCGGAGGACACCCTTCGCGCCCTCGCAACACAGGCAGGCTTTGGCGAAGTCTCGTTCGTCTACGAACCGGTCGCCGCCGCCGCGCAATACGAACAGACCGCAACGCGCGAGGAACTCGTTCTCGTGGCCGACATTGGCGGCGGCACCTCCGACTTCTCGATCGTCCGCATCGGTCCGGACCGCCGCGCGAGCGATGATCGCCGGAATGACATTCTGGCAAACACCGGCGTGCGCGTCGGCGGCACGGATCTCGACCGCCATCTCAGCATGCAATCCGTCATGCCGCTTCTGGGGCTGGGTACCGAACTCGTCAACAAGCAACTGCCCATGCCGCGCTCCACCTTCGCGGATCTTGCATGGTGGCCAACGATCAATCTCTGCTACGTGCCAAAGATCATGCGTGAAGCGCAGGAGGTCCATCGCCAGGCCGTCGAACCCCACAAGACCCAGCGCCTCCTGACAGTCCTCCAGCGGCAGTTGGGCCACCGGATGGCGTTTGCAGTGGAAGCCGGCAAGATCACGCTCTCTGGAGAAGAACGGGCTTCGATCCCGCTCCCCTTCATCGAACCCGGTCTCGCAGCAACAGCCACCCGCCAGGGTTTCGACGACGCCATCGATGCCGAGATCATGCGCCTGAGGCTGTCGATCTGGAACTGCCTGGCACTCGCCGACGTGGATGCGGCCGCGATCGACACCGTGTTCATGACCGGCGGCTCAAGCCGCGTGCCTGCAATCGAAAGCCTGCTGCGTGAGGAACTGCCCGGGTCCGACATGCGGCGCGGCGACGACTTCCTGTCCGTCGCCGTCGGCCTCACGCTGCAAGCCCAGTCTCGCTACGGCTGATCTTGCGAGCACCAGGCAGCAGCCAACGCATCACCCGCCTCAAGCTGTTCGCATCTCAGAAATACTCGATTTCCCCGACATGTAAAAGATGTTTGACAGGCCACCCAGCCCGCCCTATATGTAAAACATCTTTTACAGACTGACAGGGAGCCCTGAAGATGGCAAACGCTGAAAGATATGCCTGGTTGTCGCTGGTCGCCTGGATCGGCATCATGCTGTTCCTGCTGATGCGCTTCACCACCGGCGTGGAAATACTCGGAAACTCGCTCGGTTTCGAAATTGTCGAACAGTCTGCCGCCCGCTTGCTGGGTATCTACATCAGCATCACCATTGCCGCGATCATCGCTGAAAGCGTCATTGCCGGTGCAACAGCAGCCTACGCCGCCGCCAAAGGCATCGAGAGTGACGAGCGGGATGCCATGATCTCACAGCGCGCAAGCATCGCGTCCTACTGGTTCGTGGCAATTGCGCTGAACGTGATTGTCTTCCACGTGCTGGCGTCGGCGACGTACGGCTCTCCGCTGATCAGCGGAATGAACCTGACCAGCACGACCGGTGTGGCCTTTGCCATTCTGTTCGTCCTTGTCGGAGCCGAAATCGTGAACCGGGCGGCCCTCATCTGGAACTACCGTCGCTCATGACGCCCAGGAAGGGAAAGGTCAGCAACAGGATCAGGGAATTGCGGACTGAGCGGAGCTGGAGCCAGGGAGAACTGGCCGAGCGCGTCGGCGCCACCCGCCAGACCATAAACGCGATCGAGCAGGAAAAGTACGCGCCAACACTCGAACTCGCGTTCAGGATAGCGTTGGCGTTTGAAGTCGGATTCGAAGATGTCTGGACTTTCCGCTAGGAGGCCTTCAGCGCTCCGGCGCGCGCCACCTGATCAACAAATACCTGCGCTACCGGCGACGACAACTTGGGAACCAGACTGGAGATGAAACCTCGGTCCAGCTTCAGCGGTGGATTGGCAATGACCCGCGCTTCTTCTGCGTTCGCAATCCGGCATGCCATCGCCCATGACTTGAAATCGCGTTCGGAGATGCTCTCGTCCTGGACAATCCGCAGGGATGTATGGCTGGGGTCCCGCCTGATGCGAGCCATGAGGCGGTCAACGTCATCCCGCGTCCCTTCGATGATCTGCAGAAAGGTGAGGTCGTGATGAAGCAGGATTCCGGTGATCCCGCTGCGCTCGTTGTTCGCCCGCGCCCGCGCCAGAAGCTCTTCAAGTGCTTCCGGGCTGAAATGTTGCGTGGCTGAACTGATATAGACGACCTGCCTGAGCATCCAGATTTGGCTCCTCGCGGACATTCCGCCGAAAACCCTAGGTCCAAAGACTTAAGGCTTGATGACCGATTGGGACACAGTACACGGCAATTGCGGTCACTCCATAGCTCCCTGACACAAATCGGACAAAGTCTGGCGCAATCGTTTCAGCCTCGCATGAAGCAAAATGGCAAGGAGGGCTGGTCATGAAGCTTCCCGTTTTCAGTACATTTGGAAATGCACTTGGCTTTGCGTTTGGCAGTTTTCTGACCTGCCTCAGGCTCGCCTGGCTTCCTGTAACCCTGCTGTTCCTCACGCAGCAGGCGGTCCAGTGGCTGGTGCTCGACGACATGGTCGGACGAATGCCGGACCTGAAGAACGTCGGCAGCGAGAACCCTCTGGCCGCCTTCAGGATCATCCTGGCCATGTGGCAGCAAATGGCACCCATACAAATTGCGCTCATGCTGTTGCAGGCGCTCGTCATTGCCGCCGTTGCCGTTTCCATTCATCGCGTGATCCTGTTCGGGGACAGGCGGGAAGGCAGCCTCCTGAATTTTTCGTTCGGCAAGACCGAGTTCATGTACATGCTGATGGCCGCCGCAATGTCGATCTTCGTGATGGCGATCCTGGCGAGCGTTCTCCTGCCTGCGGTCTACATCGTGGCTGACGGCAACCTGCCCGGCTTCATCGATGGTTTCCGGCGCTTTCCCGACAATGTGACGGAGCTTGTGCGCTCCGGCAGGTTTGGACTTCTGGGCATCGCCTACCTTCTGGCGTGGCTCATCGTGATCTACGTCTCCATTCGTCTCGCTGTTTGGCCACCATCGGTGGTAGCCACCGGCAGCCTCAGCCCTTCCGAACCGTGGAGCCTGATGCGCGGAAACGTGTTTCGGTTCATCGGTCTCGTGTTCCTGTGCGGGGTCGCGCTCTGGATCCTGATGGCAGGAACCGCCATCGCGATCTTCTCGCAAGGCGGCTTCGAATCCATCAAGGCCCTGCAGTCGCTCGATCACCAGGACCCGGCTGAACTGCAGCAACTCATGCGGGAGCGGATCACGCCGTTTCTCCCGGTCTTCTATGTGATCGTGTTGCTGCTCTACACCTTCGTGATCAGCTTCTCGATTGCCCTGATCAGCTACAGCTACAAGGCCCTGAAGGGCTACAGCGCAGCAGATCTGCTACCCGCCTGACAAAAGAGGGGCCGCCTGACAAAAAAGGGGCCACATCACATGGTGCGGCCCCGTATTGCTCGAGAAGACAAGACGCGTCAGTCGCAGATAATCTCGCCATACTTGCTGCGCTTGTTCCGCTTGATGCACTCCTCTGACGGACCAACCCACTGACCGTCTGCGGTCCAGTTCTGCTTTCCTCGTTGCGAGGCCTGATAGTGCTCTTCTTCGCACTTCGAGGAATTGAGGGTGCCTTTCTCATCGGGACGGAAGCCGAAGTAATTGCAGAGGATGATCGACTGCCAC
>JBILMZ010000194.1:0-6596 GCA_044375275.1 Micropepsaceae bacterium
CGGAGGGGGCATGAGCATGCTCTGTCGTGCCCGCTGCATCTGGCGCAGCGCGTTCACCCGTGGTCGGCCTCTTCGTCTGGACGCGAAAGAGCCAAGCGTAAAATCCATCAACCCAACTCATGGGTTGAATGGGTAACATGAAATTCGGCTGCAGGATGTGCTGCCCGGGTCACGGGGCCAAAATTCGAAACGGCGAGACAGTTTAGGCGCCCGGCACATCAACCTGCAGGCCCGGCAAACCAGGCCGACTGCAAACTGCAATGAAAGCAATATGTTACATGGTTAACAAAATCCGGGGCTGAACCGTCGGCCACCGCGGCGTATCGTTAACAGGACGTTAACCGGGTCAGCAGAGCCTCTAGGTTCTGATTCTGGGGTCCGTGCGATGTCGATGTTGTTGCGTCTGCTGAAGAGCTCCGCTTGCCGGAGCAATCACCACCGTCTGGCTGTGGATGCACTCGTGCACCTGCGCGGAACGGACGGCGAGCTGTGGCGCAATCTCTTCCTTCATCACCACGTCGAGTACCTGAAGGGAGCCAAGGCCCCCGACGAAGTCTTCAAGGATTTCAAGAACCACGTACTGCACGTCCGCGAAGGCGACTGGGGTGGCGCGCCTGCCGCTGCGCGTGAATGGTACCGGCGAACCGTGCGCGCGCTCGCGCAGCAGGACTGGCCGCAGGCCGTCTACAGCGCCGGCGTCATGAGCCACTACGTCGTCGATCCCGTGCAGCCCTTCCACACCGGCCAGACCGAGGAAGAAGGCATCATCCACCGCGCCGTTGAATGGAGCCTTTCACAAACTTACGACCAGCTGCAGATGATCCTCGTCCAGGATCTCGACGGCTACCCGGACGTGCCGGTCCCCACAGGAAATGACTGGCTCGAGCAGATGGTGAAAGCCGGCGCGAAGCTCTCGAACCCGCACTACGAAACGCTGATCGATCACTACAATTTCGCACTCGGCGTGAAGAAGCCGGAGCTCGGCCTCGACCAGGAGATCAAGGACGTCGTCGCACGGCTGATCGGCCACGCCACCATCATGCTCGCCCGCATCCTTGAGCGCGCCTTCGCCGAAGCGGCCGTGGTGCCGCCAAAGGTGGGCCTCACGCTCGACACCATCATCGCCGCCATCAAGGCGCCGATCCAGAAAGTCCTGGCCGCCCTCGACAACGAGAAGGACAAGGACCTCGTCCGCGCGATGTACAACGAGTATCGCCGCACCGGAAAAGTTCGCGAGACCCTGCCGGAAGACGACAAGCTTGTGCGCAAGCTGCATGCGATGGAAGTGCTGCGCGTTCCTCTGTCAACGATCGACGCCGCCTGGCCCCGCGAAACGGGAACCGCACATGGCACGGGCCGCCCCACGCGCGACACGAAAAAAGCCAGGGCCCAGGCAAAGCCCCAGGCCAAGCCAAAACCCGCCAAAGCCAAGCGGATCGAACCGCTCGTCGAGCTCCCCGAAACCCAGGTCATCAAGCCCGCAAAGGCCGCAACCCCTGCGGCCAAGCCCGTCGCCGCTGCGCCAGCCCGCTTGACCGAAGCCCTGAAGGCCGCAGCAGCTGTCACGCCTCCCGGCCGCCTTAGCCACGAGTCACCGGTGGAACTCGCGCCTTCGATCGGTCCGAAAACCGCAATCCGCCTGACCGCCATCGGCATTCACACGGTCGAAGACCTCCTGCAGGCCGAACCGGAAGAAGCCGCCACGCGCCTCAAGTTCAAGCACATCAATGCGCGCCTGATCCGTGACTGGCAGGCGCAAGCCGAACTCGCGTGCTCGATTCCGGGAATGGGCAGCATCGCCGCCCAGCTTCTTGTCGCCGTCGGCGTACGCGATCCGGAAGACCTCGCAAACGCGGATCCGGAAATGCTGATCAACATGATGGACGAGTTCTGCGATTCAGCCGAAGGCCAGCGCATGCTGCGCGACTCGCCGCCGCCGGACGAGGACAAGCTCCGCGCCTGGATCGAAGCCGCGCAGGACATGCAGGCCGAAGCCGACGAAGGTGAGGAGGACGAAGGCGAGGACGAAGACCGTAACGCCGCTTGAGGAGCCACAGGCCTGACGACAACCGTCCCCAGCGGGAACTTGCAGGCCATGCCAAGATCGCAGTCAACGGAGCCGATCGGGTCCGGCTTGTTGTAGTCGTCCCACTCGTTCAGCTCGACCGTGAACGGCACGTCCGGCACCTTGATGACGGCCGTCGTGCAGCGGAAGCGACCCTGGCACGGCGCGAGCTCAGGGCTCTGCGGTCCGAAGCACTTGCGATACTCGGAACCCTCGACGATGCACAGTTGAAGTTCGGGATCCAGCATCGGCCAGTCCCAGTTCTGTCCATTGGCCTTGAACCGGCTGAACTCGACATCGAAGCGCGCGCTGCGCCGCCAGACACCCGGCGTGTAGTCGCTGGCTACCTCGACGCGCACTTGCGCCGGCACCTTCTGGACATATTTCTGGAAGGTCTGCGGCCCAAAGGAAATGCCAACCGCACCGACGATCACGCCGATGAAGAACCAGCCAAGACCTGATCCGCCGGACTGCCCTGCCATGTTGCGCTCCCTCCGCGTCCCCGGGGGCCACACTGCCCCGCGGGCGCACGCAACGTCAATTCCATGCAATCATGGCAGATCAATGGCGCACTGACGCAGTTCCCGAAAAACCCGCGGAAAATCAGGCCGGCTTGACCCTGGAATCGCTGAGGATGTCGCCGTACCGGAGAACGACATTGTCATGGTCCGGATCCCGGAAGTCCTCCTGCAGGCCCGCCTCGTACCACGCGACCATCGACGGCAGCGCCAGGAGCCGCTTCACATAGGCCTCCGGCTTCGGCGCGAGCGGCAGCCCATAGGTCTGCACCCTGAACGCCACCGGCGCAAAGAAGGCATCCACCGCCGTGAACGAAGCCCCGGCGAGATAGGGTCCCCCGAACAGCGCGAGCCCTTCGCTCCACAGCTCATCAATCCGCGCGACGTCCTTCTTCAATGCCTCCGGCATCTCGTGCAGCTTCACCCGCAAGCCAAGATTGAACGAGCATTGCTGGCGCAGCGTCGCGAAGGCCGAGTGCATCTCGGCACTCGCGGACCGCGCCCACGCCCGCGCCTTCGCATCCGAAGGCCAGACGCCCGCATGCCGCTCGGCGAGATACTCGGCGATCGCCAGCGAATCCCAGACTGTGATTTCGCCATCGCGCAGCGTCGGCACCTTGCCGGTCGGAGAGAATGTGCGGAAGGTCGCCCACGCCCCGCCCGCCTCGAAGCGCCGCAACTGCTCGTCGAACGCGATGCCGAGCTCCTTCATCAGCACCCACGGGCGCAGCGACCACGACGAGTAGTTCTTGTTGGCAATGTAGAGCGTGTACATGAAACGGGCCTCCATAGGCCGCCCATATGCCAGTGGTTGAACACGCACCGCAACTCCCGCACGTCACGGAGCGAGCAGGATTGTGCCCTTGGCAACACGACGAAAATGAACTTTGCGGACAGAAATCGTTTCGCGCGTGACCTTGCCCGAATCTTGCGACTAGAGTCCCGGATTCATGCTGCGACCAACCCGAGGGCTTCAACGCATGGCTCTGAGCCACAAAAACGGAATTCTCATGGCCTGCATGGCGCTCTGCCTGTTGCACGCCCCAGCTTTCGCAGACGACCGCAAGGCCGTCGCCATGCCGCCGCGGCCGGAGGCTGGCGCAAGCTCGACGGCCACGCTTCCTGCGCTGGGCAACCTGTCAGGCGTAGGCAAGGCCTCGGCGGGATTGCCACCGGCGCGCGTCGAGCAAGCCGTGCGGAAAGCGCAAGACGACCGCGCAGACCTGCTCCGCACACGCAAGCGCGACAACGCCCTCGACGTCTTCGGAAAATCCGTTGTCCTTGTCGTCACCCCGGACAAGCTCGGCTCGGCCACGCTCGTCGACGCCACCGGCACCTTCGTCACAAGCTGGCACATCCTGCGCGACCACTCGCAGGTCGGCGTCATCTTCATGCCCGAGAACCGCGACCGTCGCCTGACCGAAGCCGACGCCGTCACGGCAACAGTCGTCAGGACTGATCCGAGCCGCAACCTCGCTTTGCTGGAGGTCCCAGACCGCCCCCGCGGCATGAAACCCGTTCGCCTCGCCCTGAAGCACATACCCGCAACAGGCAGCAGCCTTTCAGTCCTCGGGCATCCCTATGGAGAGATCTGGAGCCTGTCACAGGGCACGCTGGCGAAAGTCATCGCCGGACACACGTGGCAGTCCGAAACCGGCACGCAGCACCGCGCCGACGTGATCCGCTTCCGCTCGCGCACGGCGACTGGCAACGCCGGCGGCCCGGTGCTCGACGCCAAGGGCCGCCTGCTCGCCGTCGACGTCCAGCGCACCGACGACAAGACACTCGCGAGCATCGGCGTCACAGCCATTGAAGTCGCCCGCCTGCTCGCAACCCCGCCCCCCAGCGCCCTGATGGCGCCGTCACCGCGCAGGGCCCAGGCCAAGTCCTGCGAACCACAGCGCCTCGGCACCAGCCGCACACGCGGCAACGATGGCACGGTGCACACGCTCGACCTGAACTGCAATGGCAAGCCGGACGCCCTGATGCTCGTGCCGGACAACACCAAGTCCGGCAACCACCTCGCCAACGATGCCAACGAGAACGGTGTCACCGATTCCGTCTACTTCGACTTCAACCGCGACGGGCGGTTCGATGAAGTCCGCTTCGACACCGACGAGGATGGCAAGGCAGACATGCTCGGCACGGAACTCGACAGCGAACTCATCCCGCGGAACACGCGCGTCCTGCCGAAATAGCGGCCATGCGCGCCGGGATCATCCTGCTGGCGTTCCTGGTCATCGGCCTTCTGTTGCCAGCCCGGTCCCAGGTCTATGACGATGAACCGCAGGACCCCATCATTCCGCCGGAAGTCTATGTGGAGCGCCTCATCGCTGCCGGCAAATACCCGCGTGCCGAACGCAAGGCTTCAGCCGAACTCGCAGCCGAGATCCGCATCACCGGACCCGCCACACTGCGCGTCGCCTACTGGTACAACACGCTGGGCATCATCTCCCGCTACCAGGGCAATTACCGCCTCGCCCTGCAGCGCTTCCAGAAGTCACTGTCGATCCGGCGCACGAAGCTCGGGACGGCTCACAGGGACACAGCACTCACGCTGAGCAACACCGCGCTGATGATGGCTAAACTGGGCTACTATCGCGAAGCCGAACCGCTCTACCGCCAGGCCCTCGAAACCAACCGCAAGCTCCTGGGACCGCTCCACGCCCACACGGTCTCTACGCTCTCCAACCTCGGCCTGCTGAACATGGATCTCGGCAACGTCGCGCAGGCGCAATCCATGCTCGAGGATGCGCTTGCCCGCACAAGAAAGACAGACCGGAAGAAGCGCTCCATCAACCTCGCAACCTCCCTCTCGAACCTCGCCGCCTTTTATGTCACCACATTCGAGTTCTCGAAAGCCGAGCCACTCCTGAACGAAGCCCTTGCCATCGACGAGGTGCTTCACGGCTCGGAGCACCCCAACATCGCCACGACGCTGAACAATCTTGGAAAGCTGTACCGAGCCACCGGGCGCTACCCGGAAGCAGAAGCGGCCCTGCTGCGGGCGCTGGCGATCGACCGGAAGTTTGCAGGGCCAAACCACCCGGAGCATGCGGCGACGCTCGTCAGCATTGCCGAACTCTATGCAGAGACCAGTCGCCTCAACCTCGCTCAGGAACACGTGGCAACGGCCCTCACCATCGCGCGCGATACCGGAACCGTGATGCTCGAGGAGAACACGCAGACGCTGGCCGGCCTCGCCCGCATTCTCGCCCGCCAGGGTCGTGACGCCGAAGCCCAGGCGCTCCTTTGGAAAGCCATGTCCATCATCGAGAAGCGCCTGGGCCAGGCCCACCCCTCCGTCGCGCCACTGCTGGTGCAGCTTGCAAGAACGCGGTTCACGACAGCAAGCAATCCACGCACACTCGCCTTCAAGGCGCACGAGATCGTGCTGCGCACCTACGGGCTCGACAGCGCGCAGGCCGCCCGCTCATCCCTCCAGGTGGCCGAGATCTTCTTCGACACCGGCAACACGGATGACGCGCTCACATGGGCGCAGCAGGCCCGCACGCAGATCTCGGTTCACTTCGGCACCTCGTCATTCGACCATGCCCGCGTGCAGATGCTCATTGCCCGCGCGGCCCTGCGCAAGAAGCACTTCACGGACGCGCAGGTCGCCATGGCCAGCGCAATTGCCGGCATAGAGCGATTCCATCTACCCTTTACGAGGGAGCGCGCCGACGCCTATCGCCTGATGGCAGACATCCTCGCCGCACGGGAGGAGTGGCACGAGGCCTTCCAGTTTGCCCGCAAGGCATCACACATTGTAGCCCAGTCGGCGCGACAGGCTTTCATGCGCGAGCAGCGCGGCCAGACACTGAAAGACCACGTGGACCGCAGCATTCATGAGAACACGCTGCGGCTCGCACTCGAGGCGGCCCGGCAGGCACCCGACCACAAGGCCATCATGGCCGCCGCCTTCGAGGAAGCCGACATCCTGCTGACCGACCGGATGAGCCACGCCCTCGCCCTCGGCGTCCTGAAGACCAACCTGCTCGACGACAAGATGA
>JBILMZ010000195.1:0-6591 GCA_044375275.1 Micropepsaceae bacterium
GGACCAATTTTGATGTGTTGGTGGGCCGTCGCTCGCTCTGGAATTCCTGAAAAGTTCCGTCTTACCCACTGCAAGGCTCGCGTGGAGCATCATCCTTCTACGATCGAGCATGTTTGTCGGCTAGGCACTTGCGCGCGCAGGAGCGAATTACAGTTTTACGGGCACATGAGATAAGAATCTCTTCAGTCGCCGTTAGTGCCGACGGCACGCGCATCGCCATGGGGTCAATGGACAAGACCGCGCGGATTTGGCGCGCCATCGTCGTTGCCGATCGGCGCGATCCTTATCGATAGCGCTATGAAACCGTTCGAGAAGCTAAGCGATGCCGACTGTGACCGGTTTGCTCATGCGTGCAGCACGCCTTAAACAATGGCACACTGGATGAATTATTGGTCTCGTCGAGTTGGAAAACCTTGCTAATGATATTCATCCGCAATGAACTATCAGGAAAATCGAGCGCTAACCGCTCCATGACCTTGGCTAAACAACACAAGAAATTGGCCAGCTTTTCCGCCAATAGTCTCGGATGTTGTCTGTCCCTGCACCCAGTTCAATAACCCGCCAGAGGTAGAACCCTGGCGGGTTTTTTGTTGTCTCAGGTCATCTCACAAGCTCGCAGACAGCTGCCGGATTTCATCCAGCCCAACAGGCGGCGCAGGGCGAAAACCGATCAGATCGACCCGTTTGGCAAATTCCCTCTGAACCCTGTCGATCTGCGCGCGCTCACCTCTCAGTCTGGATCTCAAGAGCGGATCCCGTGTCCCGGTTGCAGCCATGCTCTTGTTGATGATCAAGCCATAGGGCTCGATGCCAGCCCGCCGCAAATCATCCTGCAAGGCACCAGCCTCTGACACGGGGGTCCTCTCAGGAAGAGCAACGAGGATGACACGTGTATAGTTTGCGTCCTGAAGCCGCATCAGCGGCGTCGTGACCCGGCCAATGGCGCCGGTGTCCAAGACGCGCGTCATCTGCCGGTGGTAGGCGCCGGTCGCGTCCAGAATCAGAAGCGTGCGCCCTGTCGGGGCGGTGTCGATCACCACAAACGAGCTTCGGGCCTCAGCAACGACACGAGCGAAGGCGAGGAACGCGGAGACTTCTTCCGTGCAGGGAGACGCCAGATCCTCTCGGAGCAAAGCCTTTCCGGGCTCGCTGAGATCTCTGCCTCGGGATGTAACGTTTCGTTTCGGCCGCCTCGATGTCATGGTTCCGGGGCCCAAGCATCCGCGAAATTGGTCCCTGGCCCTCATTCTCCCGCGAGAGCGAGGGTTTCCTGTGGCCCCCGCCATTCACCCGGTAGAGCGATACGGGCGCAAACCTGCAATTGACACCCGTCATCAACGTGATGGTCGAGCCATCGGATGGATCGAGATCGGGCAGGCTTTCCTCCCGCGCCGGCAGTCCGCAGCCATTGATCCGCGCCCAGAAGGCGAAGGTCTCCGGGATGCTGGACATGGGATCCCGCGGGCGCTGCAATAACCGCCCCGCCGCAGAGCCATCATAGGTCATGAGCGGATCGGCCGTTCCCGCAATCATTATCACAGGCCGGGGGCGCGCAGGCTTGCAGGCCTCGTGCATCGCCACCGGCATCGCCGCGATCGTCGGGGCAATGCCTGCGAAAAGATCGGCGCGATCAGACGCAAGGCGCAGGGACATCATGCCGCCGTTGGAGGGGCTCGTCATGAAAACCTGCGCAGGGTCTGCGCCATCCTTCGCGACGATCTCTTCAATGAGCCCTGCATACCTCACGGCCGCCTTATTTTTCCCCGTCGCCGGTTCGCTGTGGAAGCGGAGAGGGAGCCACCCACCTATTTGGTGTCGATGCGCATCCCGGCCGGCGCTGGCGCAGCGCGGCAGTCACCCTGATCAACACCCCGCAGGAAATCGGCGATTGTACGCCTTGTCAGGGCTTCGACGGATGCCGAGCTTCCCATGCCGGCAAAGTTCATGTGCGACGCGCCATCGATGACGCCGAGCCACTTGCACCCTGCAGGCATGTTGTTGAAGGGTTCGGTACGCGTCTGCCAGGACCCGCCGCCCAACTCGCTGTCCTCGGTGCCCGTCAGAAGCAGCACGGGCTTCCTGATCGAGGTCCATGCATTCTCAGGAAAGATAAGTCCTGCACCCTGCGGCGACAGGGCAATATAGGCACCGAAGCCATCCGACCCGCGCATATCTACTTTGTTCGTGGCGCCGGCTTCGATCATCACGGTTGCCGCACCCATCGAGTGGCCGAGCAGGATTGCCGAGCGTGAGGCGCACTTGCTCTCTGCCCACTGTCGCGCTGCGGCGATGTCCTTGAACCGCCCCCGATAGGCAGCAGGATCAGTGATCAGACTGGCAAGGGCGCCCTTCAGGTCCAGTCCTTTCATGTGCTCGCGCACGGCGCGACGCCCACTCTCCGGGTGACCGACGACGATACCCAGATAGCCAAGCTCCGACATGGCGTCACCGAGATACCCCAAGCCGTTCTCCGATCCCCCGGCGCCGTGTGAAATGATGGCGATACCCCGGCATGCGCCACCCTTCGGCGCGTACACCATGATCGGAACATCCTTCTGGTCTTCGCGCTTGAGGTTCACCGCCTCGCCGGCAAATGAATTCCCGACGATCCCGAGAAAGAGAGCGCCTGCCAAAGTCAGCGCGAGCAGGGCAACAAGTGACACGACAAGCGTGATCAGGCGTTTCATGGGCAAATCCTCTTGCATGGGCGATCGGAACAGGAGGCCGTTTCAGGAGACGTGGGGCAGAGTGCTAGCGTAATCCTTCTGCCAGCCCGCCGGCACAATCAGGTCCGACCGCATGCCCGAAACTTGACGATGCGCATAAATTGTCGACAATATAAGGCAGTGTCAAGATCGCACGCAGCCATCGTTGCAGATCATGACGCAACACGAGCATTATTGGGTCGTGTACGTCCGCCGGCGCTGATAGGGGAGATCGATGATGGAAAACGGCATTTTCGACCGAGCGGTCCCGCGCAGGGCAGTCCTCGCGTCATCGCTCCCGCTGGTTGCTGCCGCGACCATGAGGCCGGCCGCCGCCACCACGAGCGACCGTCCGGCCTTTGGTGCGCCGGCAAGAAGCGAGTCGGTCGTGATGTCCGCGCTTGACCCGGATGCGCGTTCAGGGTTCGAGGTTCGTCTGTGCCGATATCCGGACGAGGGCGTGACGTGGGTGTGGGCGCAGGTATTTCACGCGAGCCGGGTCTATTCATTCACCGACACGACATGGCCCTGCACGCGCGCAATGACGCCGGTTGATGAAGCTGGTGCGCAATACGCGGCAAGCCAGGCTGAAGGCCGGATTGTGTTCGATCGTGCAGGCAGCCGGCCAGCCCCCCGGGGCGTAAAGCTGGCTTTGTCGTTGGGATTGCACCAGAACCCGTTTGCGCCAGACGGACCAGGTCGAACGCCTGTCGAATTGATTGCCGAATTCATGCCTGTTTCTGCGTCGGAGGGAATTCTCGATGGTCGCAGCGAAATCAAGGGAACGATCGGCGCAAAGTTGCGCATTGGCAACCGCTCGCTGGCTCTCGCCTGCCTGGGCCACTATCACGAGCAGGTGCAGGAAAAGCCACGTTTCGTGGATCCGTTCGTCTACTTTCGCGGATGGGGCAGGGGCATATACTTCACCATGCTCCGTGGCGCAGCGGCATCGAGTTCCGGCGGGGTTCTCTTTCAGGACGGCAAGCCGATAAGGGCCGTTGCCTTCGATGTGGCGCCCCCATCAGCCTCCCGCCGCTTCAGGATCAAGCGCGAGGACGGAAGCTCGATGCAGGGACACGCAGACGCCACCTATGTGTTCGGCCAGCGCATCTATGGGGCGTGGCGACCGAGCCGCATCGTGAGGGGTGAGGTCGACGGCATCAGGTTTGCAGGGATGCTCAACGATTGGCGTCCCGAAAAGCTGCCATATATCTAGGAGCGGCCAACCATTCGTCCTCGGGAGCAACGCGCAACATGTTCAGCATTTCACGTCGAAGCATGATGGCAGCTGGTCTTGCCGGCATCGGCTGCACCCTGACCGGCCAGGCGGGCGCGGAGGAAAATCCCTTCGACGGACAGCGCATGTTCAAGGACGTTTTGGACTACGCGGGCTTTGGCGACCATCGGACGGGATCGCCTGGCGACCAGGCGACAACAGGCTGGCTGCGGTCTCGGCTGGCCTCGATGGGTTATGCGTGTGAGCTGCACGACTTTGGTTTTGAGCTGTTCGAGCCGCAAAAGACCCATTTGAAATCGCCGGACGGCAGGCTGATACCGCTTCTTCCGGCATGGCAACCGGCGCCAACGCGGGAGGGCGGGCTGTCAGGTATCCTGTCCCTTGGGACTGGCGAGGCGCATCAACCGGGTGGTATCAGTCTTGTTGCAATACCCTACATGCCCGCCGGATCCTTTCATGCAAAAGGGCAGATGGAGCCAATCACGGCCGCCATCGCAGCCGGGGCTGGCGCAGTCATCGCCATAACCGAGGGTCCGACCGGCGAGGTCATCGCCATGAATGCGTCACCGGATTTGCGCTGGCCCGTTCCGGTCGTCCTCGCGGCACCGAAGGAGGGCGATGCCCTGAGGCGCCTCGCGCTTCAACGGGCAACAGTCCGGCTGGTGTCAGAGGGGCGCTCGGAGCCGTCAGCCCGCGCGCAAAATGTCATTGCGCGGAAGGCCGGCTCAGGTCGGCGCCTTGTCATTTCAACGCCAAAGAGCGGCTGGTTTGCATGTGCCGGAGAGAGGGGCAGCGGCATCGCGGTCGCTTTGGCCCTTGCCTCATGGGCAGTCAACCGATTGGCCGCGCCGGTGACCTTTATCTCGACCAGCGGGCATGAGTTTGAAGGCCTCGGCGGAAAGTTGCTCTTGAAAGACCATGCACCAGCACCGGACGATGTCGCCTTGTGGGTCCATATCGGTGCCAATGTCGCTTGCAATGCGGTCAGCTTCAGCGACGGTTCACCGAAACGGCTGGACGGCCCAAGCCAGCAGCGGGGAATACAGGTAACAGAAGCGCTGATACCCCTGCTGAAACAGGCATTCGCAGGGCAGGTGGGCTATGAAAAGCCGATCCCCGCAGATCCCGCGCGTGCGATTGGCGAGGCGGCGGTATTCCTCGAGGCGGGTTATGCGCCACTGATCGGACTTGTCGGGGCGCATCCGCTTCACCACACGCCGATAGATCTGCCGGCGATTGCGACCTCGCCTGATCAATTGGTACCGGTCGCACAGGCACTCGCGCGGGCAGTGCAAGGGATAATGCGTTAAGGCGGCCCCTCTAGGCGGGCTCGCGCGCGCCGCCACGCCGATCTGCCTTTACCCGCTCGCCACGCCCCTTCCCAATCCGTGCCTGCAACGCGGCAGCTTCGGCTTTGAGTTGGGCAATTGCAAAAAGGCGCGACTGGTTGACCAGTCTTTGTGCGATCGCATCAGCTTTCCGGGCCGATCGCTCCTTCAAGGCCGTGGCGAGTTGCCCCCATTTCTGATGCTGGCTGCGTCGCCATGCAAGGTTCGCCGAGAGCACCGCCTGATGTTGCCAGAAGGCGAGATTGCCAACCCGCTGGAACATCCACGCCGCACGCTGACTGCCGCAAATAACCCCAAGATGGGCAGCCGCGGCAAATGCCAGGGCGAGCTCCTCTGCAATAGGCTTGCCGCGTGTAATGCACGACCCTATTGCTTCGACGCGAACTTCAAACTCGGCAATGTCCTTGTCCGATGCATTTGCGGCAGCGAACCGTGCAACAACCCCCATGAGCGCGCCAACGAGAACAAACAGGTCATCGATCTCATCGAGCGTCAGCGTGACAACACGTGCCCCCCGCCATGGAACCATCTCGATGAGCCCGTCGATTTCGATCAGCCTCAAGGCCTCCCGCACAGGGGCACGGCTGCATGACAGCCGCGAGGCGACCTCCTGCTCCCGGATCCATTCTCCGGGCTTGTAGCGTTCTGCAACGATGTCCAGCATGAGCTGGTGTGCAACCCGGATTACCTGCGGGGGAAGACGCTCGCTTGGCGTCTGGATGAGGGGTACGAATACGCGCGGGGCGGCTGGCAGTGTAACCGCCGCCCTTGAACCTGCCTTTTGCCGTGTCTCTGCCATGGTCCAATCCTTAGTGTCCCGCGCGCGCACACGCAACGGAATGTAAGGCCGGTGCGCCCGGGGCAGTGCTGGTTACCATGTGTTGTTCCTTTGCGACGCAAGGGGGTATCCGCACTTAGATCTGCCCGAATGTCAGGTCTGGCACGGCGCTAACCAAGGCCACTCATGCCGACATCCCGGATTGTCGACGAAAATCTGGAAAATGCAGACCGAACCGCACACTGAAATTGTAAAAGATGCAAAATAAACACACAGTGTCCGCATTGGTGGCAAGGCTCCGCCACCGCGATTGCCTACAACGGGACGATGCGATAATTGTCGACAATATAGGCGATGGGAGCCGATAAACAGCGTCAAAAATCGGCTGTGAGAGGGGGAAGACATGCAAGTGAGGGTGGCGAAAATGAGAGTTGCATTGTTGATCGGGGTCAGTGCGCTGGCGCTCTCTGCGGGACAGGCATTTGCGCAGGCTGCAAGCGAGCCGGCAAAACCGCTGCCGGG
>JBILMZ010000031.1:0-20998 GCA_044375275.1 Micropepsaceae bacterium
CTCATGGCCGTCTGGCTCGACGAGATCGATTACAGCCCGGCCTATGACATCGCCATGCGCGAATGGGCCCGGACCTCTCCAAAAGTGGCGCGCCTGGTGCGGGAGGTTGACGAGGAGCGTATCCAGGGTTTCCAGCGCCTGTTCCAGGATGCGGGTTACGACGAGGCCGAAGCCAACATTCGCGCGCGCGTCACGTACTACCATCAGGTCGGATACTATGCGATTGGCGTGAAGGAGGCGAGGAACTCACGCCTTGAGCTCGCAGACCTGTACTTCCGGATCCTTACAGGTTTCGAGTAGGAGAGGAGGGTGCGAAGGGCGGCCCGGACCTGCCACCCTTCGCCCTGCGTGCTGGTCAGAATGCGACCGACGCGCCTATACCGATCGTGCGGGGCCGCGGACGCGGACCCTTTGCCGGCACGACGGTGCCTGCCGCATAGACCGGCGTATCGTCGTCCGTGAGGTTCTGGCCGAACAGGTAGATCGTCAGCGGGCCATTCGCGACACCGGCGATGTCGATGCCGAAGCGGGCGTTGACCTTTTCGTGGCCCGGAATGACCGCGATATCCACCACCGACCCCGGCGGGAAGAAGCCGAGAAGCGGGGTGAGGCTGCGCAACGTGCTCTGCACCTCGCCCTTGTAGCCGTAGTCGACGCGGCCAAAGAACTCCATGTTGTCGCCGATCGGGCGGCGGTAGTCTGCGGAGATCGATGCCGTCCACGCCGGCACAAGGTCCAGCGGGTCGCCGGGAAGATTGTTGATGCTGGCCGTGTCATACTGCATGTCGGTCCAGCTCAACGTGCCGGTCAGCGAGAGGTATTCGTTTGCGCGACCCGTCAGGGCCAGGTCAGCGCCCCAGCCGGAAGCCTTGCCGCCGTTGATCGTGTAACCTTGGAACAGTGACGTGCCGGGCACGGGGATCTGCACGTCAGACCATTCATTGCGATAGACTGAGGCATCCACGATCAGCTTGCCGTCGAGGAGCTTCTGCTTGGTGCCGATTTCGTAAGACCAGAGGCCTTCCGGATTGAAGTCGATTGCGCCGCCGACAGGGACGAGCGAGGGATTGTTGAAACCACCCGTGCGGAAGCCCTTGGCTGCGTTGGCGTACAGGAGCCCGCCATTGTCGAGCGTGTATGACAGGTTGATCCGCGGATTGAATGACGAGAACTTCTGCGTATCGCTTCGTTCGGTTGGAGAGGCGAAGGGCGACCGGAGCACGCGGGTCTGGTCATCCTCGAAGTAGCGACCGCCGACCGTCAGTTCGACCTTTCCGAAGTCATAGCCGGCTTCGGCATAGAACGCCCACATCCTGGAGTCGAAATCGTCGGGGCGACCCAGCGCCGGGGTGGGCGGGATCGTCAGGACCACATCAGCGGACTTACGCGTCTCTTCGTAATCGGTATAGGTGAGCCCTGCGAGATAGCGGAACGGTCCTTCACTGTTGGATGTGACGCGCAGTTCCTGTGTGGTGCGCGTTGACTCGCCAAAAGTGCGCGAGCCAAAGGCGAACACGCCGAAGAAGTCATCCGTGGTCGTCTGGCGAGAGAAATAGCCGCTTGAGCCCGTGACCGTCACGGCGCCGGCATCGTAGTTCAGCACGAGGTTGCCGATCGACTGCTCGTCGCTCGTGGCTTCGCCGAAACCCGTGGCGTCGAGGTAGACGCGCGCGTTCGTGCCGTAGTCCTTCTCGGCCTGGTCCATGTCCTGATAGACCCACAGCAGCGAGCCTGAGAACTGGTCGCTCGGCTGGAACAGTGCCTTGGCGCGGAAGGTGCTGAACTCGACCCCGTTGCGGTCCTTGCCACGCGGGGTGTCGATGAAGCCACCCGTGTCCTCGAACTGCGCGGCAGCGCGGATCGCGAGCTGGTCCTTTACCAGCGGTACGCTGAGTGCGCCCTGGTAGACCTGAGAGATGTCGCCATCCTCGATGAAGCCGACCTGCGCCTTGGCGCGGCCTTCGATGTCGGTCAGGTTCGGTGCGGCCGTGATGTAGCGGATCGTGCCGCCCATCGAGCCTTCGCCGTATAGGGTCGGCTGCGGGCCGCGTGCAATCTCGATGCGCTCGAGGTCAAAAATTCGGATCGAGGGGCCAGCGGCTACGCCGCGGGGGGCAATCGACATTTCGTCGAGGTAGAGGCCTACTGTCGGCGCGCCTGCCTGCTGGGCGATGCCGCGCAGTTCAACGCGCTCGAAGCCTGCGCTCGACTGGCTGATGGCGAGACCGGGAACTGCTGACTGCATGTCCTGCAGGGATTCCACGTTGCGCGCCTCGATTTCGGCGGCGGTGACTGCGGTGACCGAGGCCGGCACCTCAAGCAGGCGCTGGCTTCGACGCTGCGTGGTCACGACAACCTTCTCGACGGTTTCCTTGGCTTCGGGAGCGGCCGCACCCGTGGCAGGTTGTGCCGATGCCGTGCCGGCGACCGCCAGAAGGGCCAGTACCGATGTTGCCGAGAATAGAATTTTCCTTGTCATGTCTGCCCCCCAATTGGCTTTTCCGGCACATCGCTGCCGAACGCTTAAGTTACACTTGACCAGATTGCAGCAACGTTAGGTTGAGTTTCCCGAAACTGTCAATACATCACTGTATCGTGATTGCGCATTCGCCGAGTTGGTGCTCTATTTTGGGTACCGGCTGTTGTCTTTGGGTACCGGCTGTTGTCGGCCTGCCATGGCTGGGATTTCATACGTGATGGACTGGTACGGGCTTTCGGAGATCGGAGAGCATGGCAAAGATTAACGCCAAACGGCTGATTGAGGGGTCCCTTGCCTGGGACAATCACGGCTGCATGCCGCTTCGTCCCAACGACACGAAATTCCTGCCGCAACTCGCCCGATACAAGAAAGCCGGTTTTGATGTGGTGAGCCTCAATGCCGGATTTGACGCCGAACCCTGGACCAACACGGTGGCTATGCTTGCGCACTTCAGGCAATGGATCAAAGCGCATGATGACAAGTACCTGCTCATCGATACCGTGAAGGACATAGGCGCGGCGCGACGGACGGGACGCCTCGGCATCCACTTCGACATCGAAGGCGGTTCTGCGCTCGACGGACGACTTTCGATGGTGGAGTTCTATTACGACCTCGGCGTTCGCTGGATGCTCATGGCCTATAACCGGAACAATCTGCTGGGCGGCGGCTGCCAGGACGAGGAAACGGGGCTGACGAAGTTCGGGCGTCAAGTCATCGACGAAATGAACCGTGTCGGCATGGTACCCTGCTGCAGTCACACCGGCTATCGCACCACGATGGACGTGATGAACCGCTCGAGCAAGCCGGTGATCTTCTCTCACTCCAACCCGCAGGCGCTCTGGAACCACAAGCGCAACATTCGGGACGAGGCGATCAGGGCCTGCGCGAAGACAGGCGGCGTCGTGGGCATCAACGGGATCGGCATCTTTCTCGGGCCCAACGACACCCGTTCCGAAACGTTTGCCCGGCACATCGATTACGTGGTCCAGCTGGTGGGCCCGGATCATGCGGGCCTCGGGCTCGACTATGTTTTCGACCAGGAAGAACTATTGGAATACCAGCGCAAGAACCCTCACCTGTTTCCCCAATCGGAAGGCTACACGTTGGGGCCTGGGCTCGTTCCGCCGGAGCAGCTGGCAGATATCACCGAGTGCCTGATCCGGAAAGGCTACGCAACCCGGGACATCAGGAAGATCCTTGGCGGAAACTTCATGCGGGTCGCGCGGGAGAGCTGGAAATGACGAAGGAAGAGGAGTTTGACTACAAGCGGTTGACGTCCCACCTGCCTCAGCCGGAATTCATACCGCTGCCTGACTACCGACGCTATCCAGAACGCGAAATGGTCGCGCGCGCCCAGGCTTTCTACGAAGACATGGGGCGCCGTCGGACAACACGACACTTCTCGAGCGAGCCTGTGCCGCGCCGCCTGATCGAATTGGCCATGCTGACTGCCGGAACGGCACCGTCGGGTGCCCACAGGCAGCCCTGGCGCTTTGTTGCGATCGACGACCCCGCCATCAAGGCCAGACTGCGTGAGGCTGCCGAGATCGAGGAATTGAAGACCTACAAGGAGCGCATGACGGCTGAATGGCGCGAGGCACTGCATGTGCTGGGGACGGATCACATAAAAGAGCACATGACGGTCGCTCCATGGATCGTCGTGCTCTTTGCGGAAAAATTCGGGATCAATCCTGATGGTTCACATCGCAAGAATTACTACGTCGACGAGAGTGCTGGAATAGCGGCAGGCCTCTTCATCGCGGCCATCCATGCGATGGGTCTTGTAACGCTGACCCATACGCCAAACCCGATGGGGTTCCTGCGTGAGCTCCTCGGTCGTGGTAGCAACGAGAAACCCTTCATTGTATTTCCCGTTGGCTATCCGGCACCGGATGCCAAGGTTCCTGCCCTTGCACGCATGAGGCCCGAGGTGTTCATACAGTGGAACGCATCCTAGCGATCAGCCCCGGTCTTGAAGGGCGATCCAGTCGTCGACAATGGCTTCGAGCACTGGCAGCGGAACGGCGCAGGCTGTCATCACGACCTCGTGGAATGCGCGCAGGTTGAAGCGGGGTCCCAGCGTCTTCTCGGCCTTTGCGCGCAGACCCCGGACCTTCAGCCCCCCGATCTGGTAGCCCAGCGCCTGCGCGGGCAGGGCGGCGTAGCGATCGACCTCTGCGGCGATTGTGGCGCGCGACAAAGTGAGCCGCGCGGCCATGTAGTCGATCGCCTGTTCGCGGCTCCAGTCGTACCAGTGGATGCCTGTATCCACGACGAGGCGTGCGGCACGCCACATCTCCATCTCGAGCCGGCCGTAATGATGGTGAGGCGTCTGGTAGATGCCCAGCTCGAGGCCGAGTTGCTCGCAATAGAGTGCCCAGCCCTCGATGCAGGCCGTGTACTTGATGGCGCCATGGCGCCGGAACATCGGCAGTTCGTCGATTTCCTGCATCAGGCCGATATGCATCAGGTGGCCGGGCCATGCTTCGTGCACGGCCACGGCCGGGATGATGTAGGTCGGGCACTTTTCGGGCAGGCTGCTTACCCAGAAGATGCCGGCGGATGAGCGGTCGCCGGGGTTGGGTTGTGCATAGGCCGGCGGCATGGCGGCCGCCATCGCTGGCGGGATCGAGTCAACACCATAGGTCATGCGCGGGACGCGGCTGAAGAATGCCGGGATCTTACCGTCGATCCGCTTGCAGGTACGCTCAGCAAGGCCCAGCAGATCGTCTGCGGACGTTGCGCGGAAGGCCTTGTCGTTCACCAGGTGGTGGCGATATCCGTCGACATTTCCGGCGAAGCCGGCATCAGCGGCAACGGCATCGATCTCCCTGCTGATGCGCTCGACCTCGGCAAGTCCGAGTTCGTGGATCTGCTCGGGCGTCATGTCGGTCGTCGTGAACCATTTGACCAGAACCCGGTAGTGTTCCTTGCCATCATCCGTCGCGGCACAGGAAAGTGACGTGCGTGCGCCATCGGCAAGCTCTGTCTCGAGCAGGTTCGCAAATGCCTGCAGCGACGGGAACAGTCCATCGCGGACAATCACTTCCGCGCGGTTGCGTTCGCCATCGATCACGGGGCTCTTCGCCACGGTGCGGCGGAACGGGCTCAGCCATGGTGATGTCTCTGGCTTGCCTGCGATCAGGGCGCGGGTGTTTGCCTTTGCGCATTCCAGCACTGCCTGCGGATAGCGGTAGCCCGCCGCGTGCCCGAGGCGCAAGTTCTCCATTGCATCGGCCATGTAGGCCGGCAGCATTGCCAAGCGGTCGGTGAATCGCCGCGCGCCGTCGGCATCGGAAAAGCCGGTGGAATTGGCCCAGAACACGGTCGTGAAGTCGGGCCCTGCCGGGAAGATCGAAGGTCGCAGGTGGGCCTTGACATCATGCAGCCGTCGCAAGCGATCAAGTTCGTGGTCGAGTATTGCGACGGTCGCGCGTTCGGTGCCTGAGAGCGCCGTGGCATCGATCCCGTCGAGTTCAACGCGCAGTGCGCCTGCGCGTGCGTTGCGACGCTCGTGGTCGGCGGCGGACTCGCGGAATACCACCGCGTCTTTCGTTTCCTCGCCCGCCATGACGGCTGTCAGGGGGATCTCCTCGCATTCGAAGCGCCAATAGCGCTCAGCAAGGGCTGCGAGTTGCTGCGATGGTGAAGGTGGCATGTGGTCGGACCTCGTATCAGGCCAGTGCAAAGCGCCGCAGGAGCGCGTTGGGGTCCGGGTCGCGTCCCCGGAAATCGCGGAAGGCCTGCTCGCCCGCGACGTGCGCGCCTGCGCACAGGATGGTGTCACGCCAGCGCCTTGCGACGGTTTCGTCATAGAGGCCGCCGGGCGCCGCCTCGAATGCCTCAAGCACGTCGGCCACGAGGACGTCTGCCCAGAGATAGACGTAAAGCCCTGCAGCGTAGGCATCAGTAAAGCTGTGGGCCTGGTGAGGCAGGCGCATGACCGGGTCGATCATGGCCGGCATTCCTAGTTCTGAATACACCTCGCGCTCGATTGTCATTGGATCGACATCACCGCCATCGGCGGCGAGGTTCATGCGCAGGTCAACTATGGCAGGGGCCAGGTACTCGACCCCGACGCTGATGACGCGATCGAACGCGGCCGCCGCCTCGATGGCATCGATCAGGGCGTCTGGCATCGGGTCGCCTGTCCGGTGATGACGGGCAAACCGGCGCAACAGATCCCGGTCCCGCAGCCAGCGTTCGTTCAACTGCGAGGGCAGTTCGACCATGTCCCACGGCACGCCCATCGGGCCCAGAGAAGGGTAGCGCGCCCTGCTCATGATCACGTGAAGGGCATGGCCGAACTCGTGGAACAGGACGTTCGCGTATTCCCAGCCCATCAGCACCGGACCATCGCGCGCGGGCTCGAGGCTGGAGCATATGGTCGAGAGCGGTATCGTGCGCCCGCGGAAGGTTTCTGCGGCGCGCAACTCGGCCTGCCAGGAGCCTGCCTGCTTGCCTTCGCGGGCCATCAGGTCGAACCATATGAGGCCCAGGGTGTTTTCTCCGGCGACGACTTCGACCACGCGAATGTCCGGGTGCAGCCGGGGCGCGTCCGGGCGTTCCCTGAAGCTCAGGCCGTGCAGCCTTCCTGCTGCATGGAAGAGTGCCCCAAGGACATTGTCGAGCGAAAGGTACTGCCGCACTTCATCGGCATCGAAACCGAAGCGTGCCTTGCGGTATTTCTCGAGGAAATGGAGCCAGTCCTCTGCGTCGAGGGGGCCTTGATGCCCATGGGCGGCTGCGAAATTCCGGACCTCGGCGATCCGTGCCTGTGTCTTCCGGCGTACGGGTGCCCAGACGTCGAGCAGTTGCCGGAGTGCAGCCTCAGGGGTGCGGGCCATCCGGTCTGCGATTGCCCAGTGAGCAAAGGTATCATGGCCGAGGAGGCGAGCCTTTTCGCCGCGCCGCTTGAGGATCTCGGCGATGACGGGACGATTGTCATGCGGACCTGCGGTGCCGCAGCGGTTCATCCACATCTCGCGCACCCGCTTGCGGAGTTTGCGGTTTGTTGCAAACTGCAGGATGGGCCAGACAGCCGGGCGTGCGTTCGCGATTGCCCACTTGCCGGGATGGCCCCGGCGTTCGGCAAGCGCCGCTGCATTGGTCCGCACGTGTTCGGGCACACCGGCGAGCTCGTCTTCGGCCTCGACCAGCACGATGTCGCGCGTGGCCTCTGCCATCATGTTTTGCGCGAAGGCGGACTGAAGCTCTGCCAGTCTCCTGTTCAGGGTGGTCAGGCGTTGCCGTGCCTCCGGCGCGAGGCCAGCGCCGCGGCGCAGCATCGCGTTGCGGATGATTTCCGTCAGACGCACCTCGTCCGGGGCGAGCGCGTGTCGGGCAGCATGAACGGCATTGATCCGCGCGAACAGGACTTCATCCTGGACGATCTCGTCGTCGAACTGGGCGAGCACGGGTGCCAGTCGTGCGTTCACGGCGACCATTTCCGGTTCCGCGCGTGTGGCCGCGAGAAGGCGACGGAGGATATCGGCCCCTTTCAGGGCGCGACCGCTGTCTTCCAGGGCTTCAATGGTATTGGCAAATGTGGGCGGATCGGTGTTGCCGGTGATCGCGCTGATCTCCTGGCGCTTGCGCTGCAGTGCCTCATGGACTGCCTGCTCGACAAGGCCGGGGGTAAGGCGGTCGAATGGCGGCAATCCGCCATGAGGTCCCTGCCAGACATCGGCCAGCGCTCCAAGGTTGCCTTCTGACATGCCCGGCTCGCTCATGCTGTCGTCTTCATGCGAGGTGAATGCCCTGGCGTGGCGCAAGCCGTGTGCGCGGATGCGGCCTCGCGGATGACGTCGGCGAGGAAATCCGGTGCCTCGAAGGGAAAGTTGTGTCCGGTGCCGGGAGGTGATGCGATCCTGCGGGCTTGCCTCGAGGTGGCCATGTAGCGTTCGCGCGAGCGCGCATAGATTCGCTGTATGCGGGCGGCGATGGCCCCGTCGCCGGTCAGTTGTTGCAGGTTCGCCTCGAGTTCGACCATGTCGGCGGGGGCCACCAGCAGGACCGGCATGTGGTCGAGGTCGCCGTCATAGACCCCGATATCCCAGGCTGCGCGTGCCATCCCTTCGGGCGAGAGTTCCTGGAATATCGATGCGGCTGCGAAGAAGGCGCCCGGATTGCGCTCTGCTGCGCGCACGGCCTCGCGGTGCCGCCCCAGACAGGCGGCAATCACGTCATTGAGCGTGCGTCCGACCGGGTCGCTGTCTGCGGCACGCTCGAAAAGCTTCAGGTCGAGGCCGAAGAGGCTGGTCAGGCCCATGATCCAGGCCGAGCGGCGCATCTGCTTCAATGCCGGGTGGCGTGGGCCATAAATGATTGTGTCTGGCGGCGTGGCGTCGATCAGTGCAACACAGCTCACCCGGTCCGGATAGGCGCGCGCAATGTTGGCTGCGAGCAGGCCGCCGAACGAGTGACCGGCCAGAAGGAACGGGGGGCGCTCGCCCGCGATCTCGAGCGCCATCATCACCTCTGCGGTCTCGCGCCGTGTCGTGCGCGGGAAGGGTCCTGTGTCGCTCCAGCCGGTTCCGGGCCGGTCAACGAGGACCGAGCGCGTCGATGTGCGAAGGCGATCGTGCAGGTGGTGCAGGTGCGAGCCGCCGGCATGGCCGCCTGGCAGCCAGACAACTGTTGCCTGGCCCCGTGCGTCGCCTTCCGCAAGCACATGCATGCAGTAGCCACCTACATCAACGCGCTTTCCCGGTGGAGGAAATCGGCGGCGAACGGAGGCCCTGCGTTGAAGATGAACCATGCTGCCGGCAGCGAGTGCGCCGGCGCACGCCAGTATGGTCCATCCCGCCATCACGGCGTCAGCCGAAAGCGCCCACGTGCCGATGAGGGCGGTGCCGATCGCGATGGCGAGGCCGGCCCAGTCGCGGCTGAGGAACGCAAGCAAGAGGTTCATGTTCTCTGCTCTGGAAAGATCGCATACAGAGATGTATTGTGAAATTCTCGAAAATGCAAAGGCTGCGGGGCGAGGCGGACATGAGCGATAAAGGTACCGTCGCTGGCGCGGAGGAAGGATCCGGCGGATGGATGATTGCGGGCTGGTATGGCCTGTTCGTCCTCGTGCTGGCGCTCGTGCTCGGATCGGTCAATACGAGCATCATCGCGCTGGTCTCGGAATCGATCAAGGGCTCGCTGTCGCTTAGCGATGCACAGATCGGCATGCTGAACGGGCTGGCCCTGACGCTTGTCACGGCGATTGCCACGGTTCCCATGGGGTGGCTGGCCGATCGCATCGACCGTCGGGTGCTCCTGACCGTGTGTGTCGGCATCTGGTCGGCGGCGACCTTTGCCTTCGCGCAGTCGACATCGTTTGAGGCGATGTTCCTGTTTGCCATGGGTATTGCGGTGGGTGAGGCCGTGCTCGGGCCCATCGTCTACTCGATGATCCCGGACCTCTTTCCACGCCGGATGTGGATTGTCGCCAATTTCGTGTTTTATGTCGCGGCGCTGATGGGCGCCTATGCGGGGTTTGCCGCCAGCGGGGCCATCATTGCCTTCGTGGATGCCAGCCAGACCGCGTTGCCCGCGTTCATGGAGGGCATGGATCCATGGCGCGCGGCGCTGACTGTCGTGGCGGCTATCGGACCTTTGGTGATGCTGCTGGTCCTCGTGATGCAGTTGCGGCGCTCGGGAACAACTGCAGATGGTTCGGGCGGAAGCGGCGGGCTTTTGCAATACTTCCGCACGCATGCCCGCACGCTGGCCGGCGTGTTCTTGGGGTTTGGCCTGACCTATGCAGCGTTCGGTGCGCAATCGCGCTGGAATGCCATGGTGCTCCAGCGCATCTTTGGCGAGAAGCAGGCCGACATCGGCCTGCTCATGGGTTACGTCGGCGGCGGCGCCGCGCTAATCGGCGTTGCGGCGGCATGGGCCATGGTACGCTGGTTGCGGCCGAGGCATGGCGATTTCGCTCCGATGCTCGTTGCCCAGTTCGGCCTGTTGGTCGGATTGCTCGTAACGCTGGCGCTTCCCTTCGTCGAGACGGGCGCGCAGTATTACGCAGTGATCGCCACCAAGGTACTTTTCACAACCATGGCGATGTCGCTCTCGCCTGCCATACTCCAGTTCATTGCGCCGGCCCATCTGCGCGGGCGCGTCATAGCGCTGGGGGGCATGGTGACCGTGATCTTCCAGTCTTTCATGCCTTTCCTCATCGGCTTCGTGTCCGATCAGTACTTCACCGGACCCAAGGCCCTGCTCTGGTCCCTCTGCGTCGTGATCATCCCGGTGCTGGTGGTCGGCCTTGCGCTCCTCCGTTTTGGATCCAGCAGCCTGCCGGCGACAATCAGGGCCGCGCAGGGGACGAGTGGCTAGAGCGCCATGCCGCATGACCCGGGAAGTGGTGTCCATTTCGAAGTGCATGGGGAGGGTGTGCCCCTCGTCCTTGGCTTTCCGCACCTTGCTTCGTTCCGCGAGGTGTTCGGGCCCGCTGCAGCGCCTGTGTGGCAGGCGTGGCTTGACGGATTGACCGACCGCTACCGTGTCCTGGTCATGGACTATCCGAACATCGGCAAGAGCCACGTGCCGCTGCCAGGCGAGATGACGGTCGAGCGCGTCTGCGCCGACATGTTGTCCGTTGCCAGCGCGGTCGGGTTCGACCGCTTTGCCTGGGTGGGATACACTTGGGGTGCTGTTGTCGGATTACAGCTTGCCGCCCGCAGTCCGAGAGTTTCCGGGCTGGTTGTCGGCGGATGGTCGCCCATCGGTGCGCAGTACGACGACATGCTGCATGCTGTCAGGCTCCCGCCAACGCCCCACGCGATGGCCGTCCTGCGCGATGCGGCCCAGTATGCGCAATGGACCACTTTCTATGAGAGCCTCACCGGCATGGACGAGCGCGAAATCCTTGCACGCATCCGATGCCCGGCACTTGTCTACAACGGTGCGAATGCCGAGCCTGATGTCGCCGGTGGTGTGCGCTACCTGCGGATCGCGAGAACGAACCGTCTCCACAGGCTTGAATTGGAGCGGATGGGCTGGGTGGTCGAGGAGATACCGAACGCGGACAACAATGTCCTCATGCAGCCGGATCGCGTGCTGCCGGTTGTCCGGCGCTTTCTGGACGGGTTGTCGCTCTAGAATCTGTGCCGGCTGGATCGCCGCATGCCACGGCCCCTTGCTTCAGGCCCTTGCGAGTGTCTTGAGGTATTCCTGCACCTGGATGCTCCACTGCGCCTCGCCGCGCGCGCGCTTGCGTGCGGCTTCGGCCATGCGCCGTTCACCCGTGGCGTCGACGATGAGGCGCTCGAGTTTTTCGGCAACGTCATTCGCGTCGCGCGGCAGGCAGAGCAGTCCGGTGTCAGCCTCCCTTACCGCATCGACGGCGCCGCCGTCGCGGTCTCTTCGTCCTCAAGCGCCACGCGAACCCACTCAGTACTGGCTACGGTCTGCACGGAATCTTCGCGCGGTGTGTGGTGTGAACTTGCACCGTTTTCCGCGAAGTCTTCACTCTGAATTTCAACGCTCATGATGTTTTCCTTTGTCTTGGTGGGGGGGATGCACTGCACTTTCGCAGCGCGCCCGATGGGTCGGCTGCAAACTTCATGGCGATCATGACTTCGCCTTTGATTTTGAACGGCGTCGTGCCTTGCGGTGGCCAGCGAGGACCGCGTCCGAAGGGCGAGGCATAGGCCTGCCGGAACCATGAATGCCCTGTGACGTAGCCTTGGGAGAGGTGCCACGGGCATGCCACGTGCGTCGGTACAGGAGCGCATTTCCTCCGGTGATCGAAACTACTCGTGCGATTTCAAGGGCACGATCGGGTGTGAAGTCGGTGAAGGTTTTCAGTGGATAGGAGATGCGCTTCATGATCGCCTTCGCGCGGGAGTACTTGACGCCCAAGGGCTCGACCACGACCTGATGGCGATGCGGGAAGAACTGGCCAAGCGCCTCGGAGATTTCGACACCGGTGAAGAACCGGTCTTTTCCATGAACGACGACGAGCGCGTGCAGGTGCAGCAGGATCGGATCGGGGCAAGAACTCCACTCAGTTGCGTTCGGTTCGCGTAAAGCGTCCTGAAGGAAGCGTAGCTTCTGCTTACCGGCTGTCGCGCGATCAATGACCTCGAACTCGAAGGCCCCCCTGGCAACGAACAGGGTGGGCTTTATGGACCGAAAGGCGAGATCAACCTTGTTGCGTGCGTCTCGGATCAGGCCGTTCACGTGCGTACGGATGACTTTGTCACTCGGGTGGATCTGGCTGTTCGGGTCTAGGACGTTGCGGAGTTCAGGCGCAGGAACAAGGCGGGACTTCAAGGCCAGAAGTATGGTCACGAAGTGCATGTGCTCCTCGCGGAAGGGCTTGAAGGTGAGTTGTGCGGACGTGACCTGATCGGAAATGAAGGTCTTGCGGCATGACGGGTGAATGAGTTTCCCGCATAGACTTCGTTGCCTGATGCCGAATTGCTTGTTCTTGTCGTCGCATCGTTGGCAGATCAGACCGAGCTTTCTGGTCTGCGGATCTGCGAGAAGGATCGAAAGGGTCCTATTGAAATGGAATGACGAGAGATCTAAAGCGGAGATGGTCTGGTTGTCGGCAGCGATGTCCGGAGATAATCCTTTTAAATCTGATGGCTTCGGTCCGAAGGGATGGCTCATGACCGACTACCAAGCTGGTTCGTAGAAGCGTGCCGTGTTCTGCGGGCGAGGAAGGCATCAAGGTTGGACTGTTCATAGAAATAACGTTGGCGCTTCGATGCCGAACTGGGATACGAAATGAAGTCTGGCCCAATCCTGTGTTGACGCCAGCGCGCGAGGGTCCAGACTGAAACGCTCAGGTAATGTGCGGCCACCTTTGGGGGCAGAAGCTCCGGGGATTGAACTCGCTTTGCACCCGAGTGGTTTGTCTGCAGAGGCTCGCTTTTCGGGTTCGGCAGTTTACCGGTCGTGCCAGTTGGGGTGGCTTCGTTGGGGGGCATGCTAGATCCATTTGAATGTTTCGAGATCTAGTGTTGATCGTGGGACGTTCGGCTGGAATGGTTTTTGAAACTTTTTGCAAAATCGGTGCCCGGTTTTGGAAATGCCAGTCAAAACCCACGTACCTGCACACGACCGCTTTGGGACTAGCTGGTCTGCCCGAAGAATCGTTGTTTCCAGTCCGAGGTGAACTGGTTGTCAGGCGGTTCGTCTTAAGCGGGCGAGTGGAAGTTTCGACGCGCCGATCGTGCGTGATTTCCCCTCAGCTTTCAGGATTGAGGACGTTTTAGTTCGACGGGCGTGGCCTGAATTCTGGCGATGAAGCGATCGATTTGCGCAGTGCGATCGTTGTGCAGAGGCTCGTTGGTCGGCATTGGTTGCCCTTGTCGACGACTTCGCGATGATGTGTGTGATGTTCGTGACCCGGTAGAACTGGGGCGGGCCGTGGACTTCGGCTAAGGGCCAACATCTAATGTTTTCTTTTGCAGTGAGGCCAAAGCTAACTGCCTGGTCGGAATCTGATTGCGCCTATCCTAACGGAGGGGTGGTCTAGATGTGCCAGTACTGGCATTGTCTGTCCTGATGACTTTAATTGTGGGGACACTATTTTGTGCGCGAAGCGGACTTGTCTTGCCTTTCTTTTTGAACTGAATCACGCGCACGGATAAGCTGCGCGACGAGAGCGTCAGCCGGCTGCTTAAGTTCGTACATAGAGAGTGAATCTGCCAGTTGGTTTGATGTGATCTCCTGAAGATCTTTGGGACGCTTACCTATGAGGACTAGAGCCGCAATGTAAAAAATTAGCAGCAGAGTGTTGAGCTTGTTGCTTAGTGCACTTGGCTTGGCGTTGTAGTCCTTTGGTGTGAGCATTGGGCGTAAGATTGCGCTTTTCGGCGAGTTGTCTGGGTGCCGCGAGTTTCGGCTGTCGCCACCCGGGGGCTGTCGTTCGTCAAATTTTCGAGCAGCTGCAGCGGCCAAATGTTGCTGAATTGCTGCTTCGCTAACTTCCAGATCGTTCTCTGTCGCATATGACGACAAGAGTGGCTGCACGCCGCGTTTCGGGTTGTCTTGCTTTATTCGTTCGATGACCAAGTGCAGGGAAATCTGGAGATTGGCGAATTCTTGAATAATGGCAATGCGCTCAGGCTTCAGGGATTTTGCATCGACACTGATGTGTTTTCGAATGCTGCCAGCCACAACCGCAAACAGTTCCTTCCATGCAGCAGTACGATCGTCCGCGAAGACCTTTGAAAACTGATGTAGGCAGAACTGAGGGTTGTTCAGAGTGAACTCTACCTTGTGAGGTTCCGGATCGGCTTCGCAAGCCTTTAGTACGAGCAGAAATGGTCCAAGTTCGCGTGATTCCAGCATAGCCTCGTCCATGTCGAGAGCCCGGAGCAGTTCTTCATGCGTCGGATCATCGCCCAATGTCATGACACGGTTATTTGAAATCGGGTTGGGGCGCCTTCCTTTAGCCATGACGATGCTTCCTCAGGTTACTGGGCGGATTCGTGGATCGACTGTTCTGCGGAGTGATGCGAATTGGTCTTCTCTGGTGCCTTTGTTTCGCGGTTGTGGAGCGTTGCTTTTCAATTGGGAAGTAGCGCGAAAGAGCACTACTTTTTATGCGAGAATAGACCGTTCGCAAGAGCGTCTGCAACTTGCCGTAGGCTGCCGTCGGCCAGGTGTGCGTATCGAGCGGTTGTAGCTGGGCTGCGATGGCCTAGCAGTGCTCCAATCATTGGCAAGGATGCGCCGTTCATCACAGCGTGACTTGCAAAGCTGTGTCGCAGGTCATGCAATCGTACTCCATCCAATGACGCTTCTTTGCGAACGCGCTGCCAGAACTTTGACATGCCATTGACGCTTTTGCCGTCTTTCTTTCCCGGAAAAACGAATGCGTTGTTTTCCACCTTTGGGAGCGATCGTAGGATCTCGGCGGCCTGGACCGACAATACGATTACCTTCGCTCCGGTCTTGGAGTCCGGAAGGCGCAGTCTGCCAGGATCAAGTTCGACATGTGCCCACTTTAACGTTTCCAGTTCTCCGCGGCGAGCGCCTGTGAGGATTAGCAGCCTGACCAAGTTTGTCATCCACGGGTTGCTCGACTCGTGTCTTTTCAGGACATCATCAAGCCGCGAAATTTCCTGCGTCGTTAAGAACCGCTCCCGTGAGTGCTCACGGTATTTTTCTATCCCTCGGCAAGGATTGCTTTGACCTTGCCTGCAGCCCCATCGTTCAGCGAGGTTGAACATCTTCGACAGCAGCGCGACAAGGCGATTGGCCATCGGCGGTGTGCCTCGCAATGATCGGTGAAAGTCTTCAATGTCTGACCTGCGAACGGCTGATACCTTCATCGCACCTAATGCGGGTTTGATCAGACGGCGGATTGCGGATTCGTCGCCTTGGACGCTTTTCGGTTTCTTCTTCGGACGTGCGTGCCTTTCAAGGTATCGATCGCAGAGCTCAGACACAGTGGGCGAGTCTCTCATCTCCTTTCGGTCGCCAGATGGATCGCCTCCAGCTCGAACCTTCGCATGCCAGTTTCTTGCGATATCTCGTGCTTGCTGGCATGTCATAGGGCCATGCGCGCCGATGGTTGGCTTTCGCTGGTGACCTCGTCGTCCGCCGACAATGCGGTACTTGAAGACGTATGCCCGATGACCAGAGGCGTGTACCGCGAGGCCGAAGCCTGGGATCTCGGTATCCCAATAAACGGTGCCGCGCGGACCTGAGGGCGCGGAGTCAGCGAACGTGTTTGTCAGGCGCACGCGATTGGCAGGCATTTTTCTAGGTACCACCGAGGTATCAACTCGCTGCCTTCTGCAGCTTTCAATTGCCTGCTCGGTATTCCGAAACGTCGCAAAAAATAAAGGGCTTCGCCGCTATTGCCTCTGCGTGCTCATTGATGCCAACTCACAGTCCAAATCTCTTAATCAGCGGGTCGAAGGTTCGATTCCTTCATCACCCACCAATTCCTTCCTTTCCGGAATTTGATGGTGCAGCCTGACGGATGTCAGGGTGCGTACAGGTGCCTCATGATCAGTTCGGATGTGGCCTTGTCCATGGTGGCGAGGTCGCGGAACATGGCTGCTGCGAAGGTGCAGGCGGTCCTGGCTTCGGCTACGTCCTTGTAGATCCGGGCGCCGGTGGCGACTTCCGAGGATGATCCGGTGAGCAGTGGCGCGTGGCGCTGCGCCAGTTGGCTCACGGCGGCTTCTCCCTTGACGCGATCGTGTTCGACGGCCTTGTCGCCGGCATTCAGGACCAGCGCGTTCATGGTGTCGACCAGGCGCTTCTGGCCCTCCTTGCCGATGGTGGCGGTCAGTCGCGTATTGTCGAGCGGGGCGCCAAGTTTGCTCCCGAACTGATAAAGTATGCAGACTTCAGGGTCGCGCTCGTTCATCAGCGTCAGGGTGTCTGCCATGGTCGTGGCAAACAGGATCAGGTCTTCACCCCTGGCCCTGGGCATGTAAAGCATGAGCGCGTCTCCCAACGCGTCGGCGCCGATCGCAGGCGCCGTTTCGAGCAGGTTCTTGGCGCCGCCGGCCTCATAGGCCTTGCGGGCCTGTTCCCGGAAGCGCTTCCCCGTTTCCGGGTAGTCACGGAAGAGCCTTTCGATGGCCGGGATCTTCTTCAGTTCTGCTGTGACCTCGGTGTCGTACAGCGCATCAAACTGACCGGCGCGAAGCCAGGTGCCTGCATATTGTTCGACGTGAGGCGCAAGTGCGGGTCTAGCCAGTACCGGGAGGGCCACGATGAAGCCGACGATCACCGCCGTCCGCAACCCCTTTGCAGTTTCGGGCAGCATCGAGGCGATCAGTGCGCCGATTGCGCCTCCTGCCGCGCCTGCCAGGGCTGCCGTGACGATTGATACGAGATCCATTCCAAACATGAGCCGCTCTCCCGGGTCTGGTTCCAAGCCTAACATCGAATTTGACGGGCGGCATACCCAATTGCAGTGATGTTCAGGCTCCGCGTGTGCGGGTAATGTTTATGGCAATTTGAACGCCCGTCGCGTGGCCGACGGTGTGTTGCGTTAGCGCGACTGGAGCTATCCCGCGCCCTTCGTGCAGATCCGTGGCGCCTGGTACTTCAGGCCGAGCACACGGAAGTAATTCTGCCCGAGTGCGATGTTGCGGAAAGCGTTGTCGTCTATGTCCCTGAAGATGTCGCTGGTGACGCGCAGTTCCTCGGTGTAGACGTCGGCGGACTTCCGCCAGAGTGCGACGAAGTCCGTTCCGGGCAGCAGGCGGTCGGCGTATCTGTTGATGAAGCGCACATATTTCTCGCGCGCGCCTGGCTTCGAGAACGCGACGTCAAAGAGCACTCTCCACGACAGATCTGCCATCAGGTTCGGGTGCCGGTCGAAGAGGCCGGCGATGATGCGGATGTGCTCATCCGCCGACATGGTGGTGAGTTCCTTCGACAGGCCCAGATGCATCCAGATGATCCGGTTGCGCGGGTAGCGACGGACGACCTCCTGCATGAGTGCAAGATATTTCCTGGGTTCTGTGTTCGAGCCAATATCAGCGTGTATGGCCAGCGGAATGTCTCGTCTTGCCAGTTCCTGCATGAATGGCGACCAGGCTGCGATCGTCTGGAGAGGTGTCGTTCTGTGGCCATTTCCAAACAGGGCCTGCTTCACGAGGTTGACCTCGCCCATCCACTTGAACTGTCCCGGATATTCGCGGTCCAGCAGGGCCATGCCGCGCAGCGTTTCGTCAGGACGGGAGAGATCCGGGAACGTCATGGACAGTGTCAGGTGAATGCCGGCGGGCTTGTGGTCGAGCATCGCCTGGGCATTCGCGAAATCGTTCTTCAGGCTGGGCGTGGCTGGTGTTCCGATGCAGTCCAGATAGTACTCGCAGGTGCCGGTGACGGGCAGGGACTGTCCGATCCCGTACATGTTCGCAAACAGCACGCCGTTAGCGCGCAGGATGTCGACCATCCGTTCAAAGGGTATCGGTGCGCCGCCGAAGGGTCGAAAGTGCAGATGAGAGTCAACGACGGCTGTGTAGGGCTGACTTTGCCTGTCGAAGCATTCTGATGCGCCGGGCAAGAAGTCATCGAGCTGCAGGCCTGCACTGCGGGATCCTGAAAGCCCGGGCGCGACGCAGGCACTCACCGTGCACATGATGGCGAGGGACATGGTGAATGCCTGCAGGATTTTCATGGCTTGGCCTTTTGCATGCAGACGATCAAGGGGTTTCGCCGTGTGGTCATGTCATATTGCTGCACAATCCAGAAGCCTGTCCTTGCGTCGTTGAAAATAACCTGTCTTCGACCATGCTGGAACAGTCAATTGGCACCCTGGTGGCAGGAACCGTTTCGTCCACTCCTGACGAGTTTAACCCTTCATTCACCATCGTCCTGTTGCCCGGCGTTGGGGCACGACGTTTCGCGAATTTTAGGCCCTTTCTGGGAGAATGACGGATTGCCGGATGAATGGAGATCCCTGATGAACCAGCCCCTGCGTATCGAGCAGCTTGACCAGAGCCTGCGCGCAAATGGCCTGATTGAAGTACAGCATGCGATGCAGCTGCGCCGCATGATCTATGCGAAGGACAAGGTCTCGCGCAGCGATGCGGAGATCCTCTTCCGGCTGGACCATGCGTGTTCGAAGAAGGACAGCGCGTTCGCCGGGCTGTATGTCGAAGCGCTGACCGATTACTTCGTCTGGCAGACCGAGCCAAAGGGATATGTCACGCCTGAGCAGGCCCGGTTCCTCATCGACAACGTGGCGAAGGACGGCCATGTTTCGGGCAAGACAGAGCTGGAGCTTGTCCTCAACGTCGTGCACTGGGCGCGCGATGTTCCCGATGAGCTGTCCGTGCTTGTGCTGGATGCCGTTCGCCAGCACGTCATGCTATCACGTGGTCCGCAGAAGGGTATCAACCGCCCTGCCTTCAACATCTGTGCAGGGGATGTCGCCATCCTGCGCAAGGCCCTGCATGCGCCGGCCGGCGAGCGCGGCCTTCTGGTTTCGCGAAAGGAAGCCGAGTTGCTGTTCACGCTGAATGAAGCGTCCGCAGCCGGACAAAATGATCCGTCGTGGACCGAGTTCTTCTGCCTGGCCCTGGCGAACCACCTCCTCAATCCCACGAACGATCCGGTGACACCGACCTACGAGGATGCCGTGTCGCGCGAGCGTTGGCTTGAGGAGCGCGGGTCCATTGGCGCCCTCCTGGGAAGCGTCGGCAAGGCCATGATCTCCGGCAACATTCCGTTCCGTGAAGTCTGGCAGGAACTCGATCCGACGGGTGCGGAACGTGCACGTGCGGAGGAAGCGGCTGACCGCGAGGATACCCGCCAGCGCCTGTCGCGCGAGCAGGTCGATCACGACGAGGCGGTCTGGCTGGCCGAGCGCATTCTCCGCGATGGCAGCATCGACGAGAACGAGCGGGCCCTGCTCACCTATCTGCGCAAGGAAGCGCCGCACATCGATCCAGCGCTCGAACCGGTAATCAAGCGCGCCGGCATCTGAATTTTTCAGCGCGCGCGGGTGCCAGTTGTTTGACCCGCGCGCGCCTGCTACATCCGGCTTTCGGTCCACTTTCTGAAAGCGTGTGATGGGTACTCCCGATTTTGATCTCGTGACCATTGGTGCCGGCTCCGGCGGCGTTCGCGCGAGCCGCATGGCGGCGACGTATGGTGCAAAGGTTGCCGTCGTGGAGGAATACCGCGTCGGGGGGACATGCGTGATCCGGGGCTGCGTGCCGAAGAAGATCATGGTCTATGCCAGCCGGTATGCAGAGGACTTCGAAGATTCCGCGGGGTTCGGCTGGAAGGTGCCGCACCGGACGTTCAGCTGGGAAACCCTGATCGCCAACAAGGACAGGGAGATCGCGCGTCTGGAGGGGCTCTACCGGAAGAACCTCGCGGGTGCCGGCGTGACCGTCATTGAAGACCGGGCGACGATCATGGACCGAAACACGGTGCGGCTTGAACGATCCGGCCGGACGCTGTCGGTCGGCAACATCCTGGTTGCCACGGGCGGGCATCCTTTCGTGCCGGAGGAAATCGTTGGTTGCGAACTGGCGATCACATCGAACGAGGCGTTCCACCTTCCCCAGCAGCCGCGCCATGTTCTGGTTGTCGGCGGTGGCTATATCGCCGTCGAGTTCGCGGGCATCTTCCAGGGGCTCGGGACGCATACGCATCTGGTGCATCATGGGGACGAGATCCTGCGCGGCTTTGACCGCGAGATCCGCGAACGCATGCGTCATGAAATGCAGAAGCGCGGCATTGACGTGCATCTCAAGAGTTCGGTCGTCGAAATCCGCGCCGTGGATGGTCGCAAGCGGGTTCGCCTCTCGGACCACACTGAACTGGTCGTCGATGAAGTCATGTTCGCGACAGGACGTCGTCCGAATACGGCCGGGCTGGGGCTTGATCGCTGTAGTGTTCAGCTTGATGAGTATGGTGCGGTCAAGGTTGACGGTGCGTTCCGGAGCAGCGTGCCCAACATCTTTGCGGTAGGGGACGTCACCAACAGGGTGAACCTCACGCCGGTGGCCATCCGCGAAGGCGCGGCGTTTGCCGAGACGCACTTCAACAACAACCCGACCCTGGTCGACCATGCCG
>JBILMZ010000002.1:0-57895 GCA_044375275.1 Micropepsaceae bacterium
TCGCACGCACGATCTCCCACTGGCTGGGGCTCGTGTCCTGCGCCTCGTCGATCAGGATATGGTCGATGCCGCCATCAAGCTTGTAGAGCACCCAGTGGGCGCCCGGGCTGCGGAACAGCGCGGCCGTCTTGTTGATCAGGTCGTCATAGTCGAGCGCCGCATGAAACTGCTTGAGCGACTCGTAGCTTTCAAAGATCGCCTTGGCGAGCAGCAGCAGGTTGCCGGTATGCCGCGCGATGTGCAGCGCATTGCGCTTGCCGCGAACATCCGTGGCGAGCCTCGCGATGTTTTCGAGCGGTTCGGCAATGTCTGGCGATGCCGTGTAAACCGCCTTTGTGGCCAGGGCCTTCTGCGGCGTACCGGAAGCGGTCATCAGGCATTCGAGCAACTCGAGCAGCGTTTGCGGCCCCGGTGTCTGCACATAGGCCTCGAAACACTCGGCCTTCTCGATATCCTTCTTCGAACCTTGCCGGTAAGCCGCCGCAATGCGCCTGGCCAGCACCACCGGAACGGAAGCCATCGCCGCCTGAAGCAGGTCCTCTTCGCTCTTGCAGCCGCCAAGATTGAGCTTCGCACGCAGGGCCGCATCAATCCCCTGGCGACCATGCGCCGTGAGGAACGGCATAACCCAGCTGCGCGCACTGATGGTGTCGCGCAAGAGCTCATCAAGGCGCGTGTCGCCGGCAAAGGCGGTCAGCTCCGTGACAGCCCGCAACAACTCTGCATCGCCCGCAATCCCGTCACGCAACACGCGGTCGCGCGCCGAAGCCAGGAGCTCATCCGTCGCCTGCTCGTCGAGGACCGAGAACTGCGGCGCAACACCGGACTCCAGCGGAAAGCGCTTCAGCAGGCCTTCGCAGAACGCGTGAATGGTCTGGATGCGCAAGCCCCCGGGAGACTCAAGCGCCTCCGCGAACAGCCGCCGCGCCTGTCCCACAACACGATCATCCGGAGCCTGCCCGCTCAGCTCGTACAGCTTGAGCTGCAGCGTCTCGTCAGGCATCAGCGCCCAGTCGCCAAGCTGCTTGAACAACCGCTCGGACATTTCAGCCGCGGCCGCCTTCGTGAAGGTAAGGCAGAGCAAGCGGTCCGGCGAACTGCCGCTCAGCAGCAGCCGCGCAATCCGGTTGACGAGCACATGCGTCTTGCCGGAGCCCGCATTCGCCGTGACCCACGCTGACAGCACGGGGTTCGTCGCTTCAAGCTGCTTCCTGCTCGCGTCGGAGGTCACTCGCCACCTCCCGAGGACCATTCCTTCACGCGGGCCAGATGATCGTAGTCACCCGGCGAATCCAGGAAGAGCACGTGCGGCTTCGACAGGTAAGGCTGATCGGGATTGTCGAACGACGCAACGAACGCCTTGAAGCGAGCGAGAGACTCGTGAACGACATCCTCCAGCGCTTCGTCCTTGAACCTGACCTGCACTTCCTTGCCGCCTTCCTCAGCGCCGGTGAGCTTCACATAGACAAGCTCGTCGACATGTTCGGCCGTGATCCCGGGGAACCCGCCAGCCAGCACAATTGCCGCCTCCAGCGTCATCTGCGGACTGAAACCGCGCCGGATCTGGTCCATGCTCGGCGACTGTCCCGTCTTGTAGTCAATGATCGCGACACGGTGACCGGGCTTCACGTCAAGCCGGTCCGCCTTGGCCGACAGCTTGAAAGGCCCGCCGGGCGCATCAAACAAAATGCTGCCAGTGATCTCCGCTTCCACGCGCTCGATCGTCTCGCGCCGCTTGCGCTCCCAGTCGACATACCAGCGGATCGACCGCTCGAAACGCGGCCACCAGACGGATTGAACGATCGGCAGTTCAAGCATCGTGCCGAAGGCTTCCCGTCCAAGCTTCAGCAATTCCGCCACCGCATGCGCATCGTCGGGCATCGAATTTGGATGGGCCCTGGCGAAAAGCTCCATCGCCTTGTGGATCGCCGACCCGCGATCAGCCGCACCCGGCGCCTCATCAATCGGCTCGAGCGGCTTCAGCCGGAGAATGCGCTTGGCATAGATCGCATAAGGATCCCGCACCCATCTTTCGACATCTGTGACGAAGAGGCCGCGCGGTCGCGCCGCCAGCGGCGGACAGGGCTTGGGCGCATCGACGGGTTTTGGAATCACCTGTGGGCGGTCAAGCTGCCGCGCAATGTCGGTCAGGCGGCCATCGAAAAAGCGATCATGCAGCCCCGCCCCGTCGATCAGCGTGGTCAGGCGCGTCAGCCAGCGCGACGGCGTCGTCGGCGAGCCGCCCTCCTTCAGCGATCGCGACAGGATGACCTGCGGTGACGCCGCTGCCTGCGCGAAGTCATGGGCCGACAGTCCGATCCGCCGTTCAGGCTGGCTGATGTCGAGCTCGCGCCGCATCGGCCTGTTCAGCCACGGCCCCGGATCTGTTGCAGGCGGCCACTTGCCTTCATTGAGCCCACCCAGGATCATCAGGTCGCTCTGCTGCAGGCGCGCCTCGAGTGGTCCGAGGATCGCCAGACGCGGATGAATGCCACCACGTGGGCGCACCGCAACCGCCTCCATCATCTCGCGGATGAACGCCGCATAGTCATGCCCGTCCATCGCAAGGCCCAGCCCTTGGGCAGCCTCAAGCGCACTCTCGAACAATTTGAACGCCGCTTCACCGGCATCACCCTGCCAGGCACGTATCTCGGCGCCTTCCGCATCCGAGCTGACAAGCTCGGCCGCCTGCCGGTGCAACTCCAGCAATTCCGCAAGCGGCACTTCCGTCGAACGGTCCGCACGACCAAACGCACCAAACGCAAGATCAAGCTTCTCGATCAGGCCATACGCCGCCGTGCCGGGCGTGGCCTTGCGTCGTAGCCCCAGGATCCCCGCAGGCGGTCGAACGCCGCGCAGAACCTGCTCTTCAAGATCAAGGGTAAGGCCTCTCACCGTCTCGCGCCGGTCAGCGCTGAGGCAGCACAGCGGATGCTTCAGCAGCGCCAGCAACGTGACGGGCGCGAATTCTTCAGCAACAGCATCTGCCATCAGGCACAAGAGCCGGCCTGGTTCCGTGTGGGACAAGGGCGTACCAGCAGAATCATCGATCGCGATGTTCCAGCGCTTGAGCTCCGACGCCACCCGCCGCGCGAGGTTGCGATCAGGCGTGACAAGCGCCGCCGTCTTGCCCGGCGTCTCAACCGCCTCGCGCAAGGCGCAGGCAATGGACAGCGCTTCTTCCGCCGGAGAGCGCGCCACGATGCATGAGAACCCCTCAAGCCCGCGCGCAACATCTTCCTTGTGATCACCAACATAGGTCTGCCACGCCGCCGTCGTGGCTGCCGGTCGCATCGATTCAGCAATGAGGCGCACCCGGGGCTCGCGCACGGGCGCACCGGCCCATGTCTCCACGTCAGCGCGCTTCATCTCGAACTTGCGCAGGAGCTGCGCCATGCCGTGCTGCGGATGACTGGGCCCCATGGCCTCCCACGACGCATCATCGAGCGTAAGGTCGAGGCCCGGCAGGACAACGGCGCCATTCGGCATCTGTGCGATGGTATGCAGCACTTCGGCCGTTGCGGGGACACTGCCCGTCGAACCGGCGGCGATCACCGGATGATGCGGCGGCGCATCACGCCAGAGCCGCGCCGCCTGTCGCAAGGCAGCGTCACGATGGACAGCCGGATCCGAAGCCTTCTCGTCCGCAAGGATCGCGGGCCAGTGCGTTCCCAGGATGTCGAGAAAGGCCAGCGTCTGCTCCCAGTGCTTCGCGAGCTCAAGCGGCACGAGGTCCCTGAGGCGGTCCCACGCAAGCCCTTCCGACGCAGCAAGATCAAGCACGCGCGCCAGCTCCCGCGCGAGCTGCAGCGCAATGGAGGGCCGGTCAGTCCCGAGCGCCCGCGCGTCACCCGGCTGCTGGTCGGACCAGCGCTGGATCAGTGTGAAGAGCAGCAACTCGCGACGAAGCGGCGAGATGGGCGGTGGAAGTTCGGGCATCGGCACCGTGTCGACAAGCTGCCCGTCCTGTTCGGCATGCTCGACCGCCGCTTCCTCATCGTCAAAGTCACCCAGCGCGATGATGCGTGGCAGCACGGCAATGCCGCCCGCAGCCGATCGCTCGAACGCCTCCTTCAGCGTGCGGATCGCACGACGGGTCGGCACGAGAACCCACGCTTCGCTGAGTTCAAACGGATTTTCTGGCGAGCCATGGCGCGCAATGATGCCCCGCACGAGCTCATCCGCGAACGAAGCTCCGGCCGGGATCGTGAAGAGATTGACCCGGCTCATCTTGTCCAGCCCCCGTTCAGGGCGCCGCACGCCGGAAAGCCAGCAGCTCTTCCGCCTCGTCCCGCGCTTCGGGCGTCCCGATATGCATCCACTTGCCGTCCAGCCGGATCCCGAACAGCTTGTTCTCCTCGATGGCAATGTCCCACAGGCGGTTCGTCGAGAACACGTCTGCCGACGGGCTGCGCGCGACAAGGCGCGGATGGATGATCTGCACGCCCGGCCACGCAAAGGGCGCAACACGCGGCGCTTGCCGCCGCGCGAGCATGCCGTTCGCATCCATCGTGAAATCACCGCTGCCATCATATCCGAGCGAACTGTGGGCCGCAGCCAGCAGCATCAGGCAGTCCATCTCGCTGTCATTCCAGCGCTGCACCATGCGCTCGAGGTTTGCCCCCCAGCTTTCGAGCCAGATCGAGTCGCTGTTATGCGTGAAGAAGGGCTCGCCCTTGAAAAGAGGCAGCGCCCGCTTGAGCGCCCCACCCGTGTCGAGGATCCTGTCACGCTCGTCCTGGATGATGATCTCGACATCGCGTCGCGACTTGAGATGCTCGATCACCATCTCGCCCTTGTAGTGCACGTTGACCACGATCGTCTTCACGCCCACGCCGCGCAGCCGGTCGATCGCATGGTCGAGGAGCGTCTTCCCACCGACAGTGACGAGCGGCTTCGGACGGTCATTCGTCAGCGGCCGCATGCGCATGCCGAGCCCTGCCGCCATTATCATTCCACGCGTGGGTCTGAACGTCATGGCTGGATCAATTCCCTAGGGTACCGCGATAAGTCTCAGGTATGTGCCGCGCGAACCAGCCACGCAGCCCGGCAAGCGCCGGATGGCTGAGGTCACGCTCAAGATAGCGCCACATGCGTGGCAGGTATTGCGTATAGCGGGGCTTTCCATCCCGCTTCCACAGGCGGGCGAAAATACCCACGATCTTGGTATTGCGCTGCGCCGCGAGAAGGGCCGCCGCAAAGCGGAACCCTTCCTCGTCAAAGGCTGCCGAATCCGCCCGGCGCCGGGCGACATATCGATCCGTCATCGCCTGCGCGAGCGCAGGGCTGACTTCACGGCGCGCGTCCTCGGTCAGCGAGATCAGGTCATAGGCCGGCGATCCGGCCAGGGCATCCTGGAAGTCGAGCAGCCCTGCCCGCTTCACGCCATCCCGCTCGGGCAGCCACATCACATTCTCGGCGTGATAGTCCCGCAGGATGATCACCGGCGCGCTGACCTTGAACTGCTGCAGCGCCGACGCCCAGGCTGCCGAGAACTCGGCCTCCGCATCCGCGGACAAGCGATTGCCGGTTGCTGCCGGACAAAACCACTCCGTGAGCAGCTTAACTTCCGCGAGCATCGCCAGGTTGTCGTAGGCAAGCAGCCGCTTGCTGCTATCACCGGGAACAGGAAGCGCCACGGGCGCGGGCGTCCTGTGAAGCAGTGCCAGCGCATCCACTGCCGCTTCGTAGAATGGAAGTTCCGGCGCACCGGCGCTGATCAGGTCGGCCATGCGCCCGTCACCATAATCCTCGATCAGCAGGAACCCCTGCTCATAGTCATGCGCGACGATCTCCGGCGCGCTCAGGCCATTGTCACGCAGGAAAGCGCTGACGGCGGCAAACGGCCGGCAATCAGGTCCCGCCAGGCGCGCCATCGCATTGTAGCCAAGCGCCACGCGTTCCGCGTCCGTTGCATCAGGGGGACACGATGCCGTCTCGGCCCCGCGCGGCTGGTCCATCAGCATCAGTGAAGCGCCACCGCGCGACACCCTGAAATAGCGTCGCGAGGACGCATCGCCCGGCAGCGCTTCCACCTGCGCATCCGCCCAGCCGGCTTGCTGCAGCAGGCGGCGCGCCTGCGCCTCGCGCGCCGAGGCGCTCATCGGATGGCACCGCGTCGCCTGAGATTGCGGATCCGTTCAGCCCAGTGTCCGCGTCCAATCAGCTTCGTGCGCCGGTCTTCCGCGCCATCGTCCACCTCAAGGATGATGTCGAGCCTGTCGGCCGGCATCTGAGTCCCCATGCGATCGGGCCATTCCACCAGGAGGGCCCCTGCGTCCAGCGCCTCGTCAAAGCCAAGCTCGGCAATCTCGCGCTGCGCCTTGATCCGGTAGAGATCCGCATGTGCGATCCGGAACGACGGCGCGTCATAGGATTGCACGAGCGTGAATGTCGGGCTTGGAACTTCCTCACCCGGCACCAGCGTCTGCACGAGGCAACGTGCAAGTGTTGTCTTGCCGGCGCCAAGCGCGCCTGCAAGGGCAATGAAATCGCCGCGCCGGAGCTCACCGGCAAGGGCGCGCGCGAGCGCTTCCGTATCCCGCATGTCATTGAGGGTCAGTTGCAGCATGTAGCTGTCGGAGGTCATGTGCACCCTGTCGTTAACCGGCACCTTAGTACCCGGACGCAATGCGCGGTTCAATGCCGAAGGAATCCCACTGAATCAAAGACTTGGCGAGGTTGATTGCCGGGCACACTCCATGCTAACGCACAGGCTAGGGAGCCCCTCTTTCGAGGTCAGGAATGAGCGATTCGGTCGTAGTCATCGGTGCCGGACAGGCCGCATCGCAACTCGTTGCCTCCCTGCGAACGGAAGGGTTCACGGGCGCCATCACCATGATCGGCGACGAAAAGCACCTGCCCTACCAGCGCCCGCCGCTGTCCAAGGCCTATCTCAAGGGCGAAATCGCGGCGGACCGGCTCTTCATAAAACCGGGAGAATTCTACGGCGAAGCGAAATGCACGCTGCACCTCGGCCGGTCGGCAACCGCCGTCGACCGCAAGGCGCGTCAGGTAACGCTGGATAACGGTACGCGCATTCCCTACACGAAACTCGTCTTCGCAACCGGATCGCGTGTCAGGAAACTGCCCATCCCCGGCGCCGACCTGCCCGGATGCTACTACCTGCGCGGCATTGATGACGTCGATCTCATCCGCCCCCGCATGACGCAAGGCGCACGCTTAGCCATCATCGGCGCCGGTTACATCGGTCTTGAAGTCGCCGCCGTTGCCGTCAAGCGCGGCCTGAAGGTCTCGGTCATCGAGGCCATGCCACGCGTGCTCGCGCGCGCCGCCTCGCCTCAGATTTCCGCCTTCTTCGAGGACGAGCACCGCAAGGCCGGCGTCGACCTGCGCTGCTACGTCCGCACGGAATCCATCGCGCAGACCGGCGACATGCTGGCCGTCAGCACCTCGTCGGGGATCATCCCGGCCGATTTCATCCTCGTCGGCGTGGGCATCCTGCCCAATGTCGAACTCGCCAGGGACGCCGGCCTGGAAATCGACAACGGCATTGTCGTGAACCAGTTCGCCCAGACGGAAGACCCGGACGTCTTCGCCCTTGGAGATTGCGCCAACCTCCCGAACAGCTATGCGCAGAACGGACGGGTACGGCTGGAGTCGGTCCAGAATGCGATCGACCAGGCCAAGCACGCCGCCCTCGCCATCGTCGGCAAGTCCAAGCCCTACGACGAGGTGCCCTGGTTCTGGTCCGACCAGTTTGACCTGAAATTGCAGATCGCGGGCCTGTCCACGCCGGCCGACCAGATCGTGCTGCGGGGCGACCCGGCAAGCCGGAGTTTCGCGGCCTTCCACCTGCAGGACGGTACCGTCACGGCCGTTGAAGCGGTAAATGCCGCCCCGGAATACATGATGGGCCGCCGCATCATCGCAGCGCGCGCACGCGTCGCGCCAGAACGGCTTGCAGACAAGGCCGTACCTATGAAAGACATGCTTTGAACCTTTTTTGACCGGGATTTCCAATGGCCAAGATCAAGTACATCGAGCACAGCGGCAAAGAGCACGTCGTCGACGTAAAGTCCGGCATGACCGTCATGGAAGGCGCCGTAAAGAACATGATCCCTGGCATTGACGCAGACTGCGGCGGCGCCTGCGCCTGCGCGACGTGCCATGTCTACGTTGAAGCCCAGTGGCTGCCGAAGATCGAGCCGATGCTGGAAATGGAAAAGACCATGCTCGACTTCGCCGAAGGCGTTGAACCGAACAGCCGCCTCTCCTGCCAGATCAAGGTCTCGGATGCGCTCGACGGCATGGCCGTTCGCATGCCAAAAAGCCAGCACTGAACAGCCTGGCCTGAAACCCTAAGTCCAGCGGACGCGTCTCTGCGCGTCCGCTTGCCTAGACCGCTTTCGCGTCCGGCGTCTCAGCCTGTCCTGACGGGGTTCCGCTGCCTTCAGCGACATGACGCGGGAAGTGGCACGTGACGCGCGTTCCCTTGCCAACCGTCGAATCCAGTTCGACCCAGCCGCCGTGGAGTTCCACGAAGCTGCGCACCAGGGCAAGGCCAAGGCCAGCCCGCCGCGCATCCTTCGTCCGCGTACCGGACTCGAACCGCTCGAAGGCAACCGGCTGGTACTCGGGCGGGATGCCGACACCCGAATCCGAAACGAACAGGCGGACTTCCTTCGCGGACAGCTCGGCGCCAAAGGCAATCGTCCCGCTCGGCGGCGTGTGCTCGATCGCGTTGATCACCAGATTATAGGCAATCTGCAGTAGGCGCTTCTCGTCTGCATAGAGTTCGCCAAGCTGCCGCGGCGTCTGGTTGACGATCTCGACCTTCGCCTTGCGCGCACGCTCCTCGACGAGCGGCATCACGCCCTGCAGCACCTCTGACACGTCGAGATACTTGCGATCCAGTTCGATCGTACCGGCTTCGATGAGCGCCAGGTCGAGAATGTCATCGATCAGCGTTTCAAGCGTTTTGGACGCACTGAGGATGTCAGCGAGATACGCACTCTGGTTGTCGGACAGCTTGCCCGCGATCCCGTGCTTCAGCAGGTCGGCAAAGCCCACGATCGAGTTGAGCGGCGTGCGAAGCTGGTAGGACACGTTCGAAATGAAGTCGGACTTGAGCTTGTCGGCAGCCAGCAACGCCAGATTTCGCTCTTCAAGCGCCTTTTCGCGTATCGCGGTATCCGTGACGTCGCGATAGCTGAGAAGCAGCGAGCCATCCGGCAGCGGCGCTGCACTGAAGCTCAAAACGCATTCATCGGCACGTGGCAGGCGGTCGACCGTGACCCGCCGCTCCTGCGCAGCGCCCGTGATGAGCATCGTCAACTGGCTCCAGTGACCTTCATCCGGCAGCAGCTTGCGGCACAGGGCGAAGACATCGGCAAAGCGCGGCTGGCCGCCCAGGACAGCAGGATCAATGTGCCACTGCTCGGCGAAAGCCTTGTTGAACAGCTTGAGCCGACCATCCGTCCCGAAGACGGCAAGCGCTTCCGTCAGGTGGTCGATCGTCGTGCGCTGGACGCTGGAGAGCTGGTTGAAGCGACGCTCCAGCTCCATCTGGTTCGACACGTCCGCATAGGTGAAGATCAGGCCCCCGTGCGGATGCGGCTGGCAGGTGACGTGCAGCGTGACGGCACGTGGCAGGTGCCAGTGCTCTTCGCGCTCATCGAGAACGTTGGTGTAGAGCGCAAGACGCTCGCGCTTCCACGAAGCAAAGTCGCGCTGCTCGGGCAGCTTGCGCGCATCACGCAGCCGCTCGAGGATTTCGCCATCCGACGGATGGGTGGCCAGCCAGCGCTCGTCGAGATCCCAGAGACGGCCAAACGCCTTGTTCGAAAACTTCAGGCGCTGGTCGGGACCAAAGATGGCAACGGCAACCGGCAGGCGGTGCAGCGTTTCTTCATGCGTGTCGATGTGCTGCTGCAGCAGGCGCTTCGTCTCGTCGATGTCCGTGACGTCGATGGCGTAGGACGCCACGCCGCCATCCATCGGAAACGCAGAGATCTCGAGGGCGCGACGCTGACCCTTCACGACGACATAGCGCTTCTCGGTCTGCGCCTGCTTCATCTGCAGCGCGCGATCGGAGATGACACGACTGTCGCGGTCGAGCTCGATCTGGTCGGTGATCACGTCAGCACCGATCGGCGGATCGACGGCCTCGACATAGGCCCGGTTCGCCCAGACAAGGTTGAGGTTTTCATCGCGGCGCCAGACGGGCATCGGCGCGACATCAAGCAGGTCACCAAGGCGCGCGCGCTCTTCCTCGCTGGCGGTCAGGCGGACGGTGAGATTGTAGTTGGACTCCGCATCCGGCGTGACGTCACGCAGCCACAGGGCTGCCTGCCCCGCCGTCGGCTTGCCATAGGCCTGGAACACGCGGCCATCCGAGCCGGGAACCGTCATCGAGAACATGGACCCGCCGGTACCCAGCGTGGTCAGGGCATCCTGAAGTTCGCCCTTGTCGTCGGCATCAAGCACGCCGGCAAGCACGCTGGCAGCACCTGTGCGCGCAATGGGTTCACCACCAATGTTGCGCCAGACAAAGAGCGCGCCCGGATCAGCAGAGACAATGGCCGCTTCCTTCTGATAGCGCGCGTCTGCACGTGCACTGCGGGAAGCCGCACGGCGCAGCAATGCGTCCGAGCGCGCGCGCATGGCCAGCACCACCAGTGCAAGTGATCCCGCCAGCGCGATCGCCCCAAGCGTCACGCCGAACGGCAACCAGACAGTAATGTCGTTGGACAGCTCCAAGATCAGCCCCATGCTGCATTCGAGGTTTCAAACGACGCAGGCACCCGGGAGAACACGAAAACGGAGAAGCAAGCCTGGACAGAACGGCACCCGGCGCCAATGCGGCCCGTCAACGTCTGCAAATCCCCGGCGTGCCCCTCCACGTAGTTCCGCGCTCGCAACCCCAGAAGCGAGAATCATTCATCAAGGTTTGATGATAGGAATCCGCCCCCCGCTTGTCCTTCCGGGCGTGGCACGCAGGACGCACCGGGTGCGTTCCCCGCTTCATCCGCAATGGGCTCGCCGAGGTCAAAACAGAGCCTCTGAAAATTCAGCAAAACAAATGGGTTGGAGGGCAAAGCTGATAGATCACGTGAGGTAGGCGAGAGCCTCGCACCGAGCCCGCCTGTGTTGCCAAAAAGAGATAGACAGAGGCCAAACGATCAGGGCCCACACATTCAGCCCAAGCCGGTACGAAATTTTTTACCCATTTCAAACGTTTGAGGCCCTGGCCCACGCACGAAAAAGGGCGGGTTGCCGACCGGCACCCGCCCCTCTTTTTTTGACCCGAACAGGTGAGCGAAAAGCTACCCCGGGAACGACTGGACGCCGAGCTTCACCATGCCGCCCTCGATCAGCGCAACGCAGGACATGCTCTCCATGCCTTGCACATAGCAGAACAGCGGCGCACGCATGGCCCGCGCCTTCTCATAGTAGTCCCGGTCCACGCCCTGCTCGGGATAGAACGGAAACTCGCCATTGACCGGATGCTCGGCACCCGGCTTCCATGGCGGCAGGTCAGCGGCAGAGCGGAAAGGACCGGACTGCGCGATCCAGTCCTTGAGCGCCGCCTGCATGGCCTTCACTGTCTTGACCTGGCCAAAGGTCATGAGGTCCGAAGCCTTCATCGCATCGATCCACTGCGGGGTTCCGTCGGGTCCCCGCACGGTGATGACGACGATGGCCTTCTCGCAATTGGGCCCGTTCGAGAACGCCTCAACCCTGTGAGGGCGTTGACGCGCAGGCGCCCACACCGCCCCGGCGCTGGCTTCGCAGCCACCCGCGGCGGACGCCACACCGGGAGCACCGGCTACAGCCACAAGGGCCGCAACACCCATGCCGGCCGCGACAATCGCTGAGATCCAGGAACGACGTTGTGACATGCCTTTGACTCTTCCTTGCGTATCAGTAGCGATACTGATCGGACTTGAACGGCCCTTCGCCTTCAATGCCGAGATATTCGGCCTGCTTGCCGGACAGCTTCGTAAGTTTCGCTCCCAGTTTGGCCAAATGAAGGCGGGCAACCTTTTCGTCCAGCTTTTTCGGCAGCGTGTAGACCTTGTTCTCGTACTTTGCGCCATTTTGCCAGAGCTCGACCTGCGCCAGCGTCTGGTTGGTAAACGACGAGCTCATCACGAAGCTCGGATGACCGGTGCCGTTGCCAAGGTTCACCAGGCGACCTTCCGACAGCAGGATGATGCGCTTGCCATCGGCAAATTCGATTTCATCGACCTGCGGCTTCACATTGTGCCACTTGAGGTTCTTGAGGGCCGCAACCTGGATCTCCGAGTCGAAGTGACCGATGTTGCAGACGATCGCGCGGTCTTTCATCTTGCGCATGTGCTCGATCGTGATGACGTCCACATTGCCCGTCGCCGTCACGAAGATGTCGGCGCGCGAAGCGGCGTCATCCATCGTCACGACTTCATAGCCTTCCATCGCCGCCTGCAGCGCGCAGATCGGATCGATTTCCGACACGATGACGCGACAGCCTGCATTGCGCATCGACGCGGCCGAACCCTTGCCCACGTCACCAAAGCCCGCAACCATCGCGATCTTGCCGGCCATCATGACGTCCGTGCCGCGGCGGATGCCGTCGACAAGGCTTTCGCGGCAGCCATAGAGATTGTCGAACTTCGACTTCGTGACGCTGTCATTGACGTTGATCGCGGGGAACGGAAGTTCCTTGCGCTCGGCCATCTGGTAGAGGCGGTGCACGCCGGTCGTCGTTTCTTCCGTCACGCCCTTGATCTGCGCGGCGATCTTCGAATACCAGCCCGGCTTCTTGTCGATCATCTTGCGCATCACGGCGAAGAGCGCTTCTTCTTCCTCGTTCTGCGGCTTCGAGATCACCGAGATGTCCTTCTCGGCCTTCGGGCCCAGCACGCACAGCAGCGTGGCGTCGCCACCGTCGTCGAGGATCATGTTCGGCGAACCACCGTCATGCCATTCGAAGATGCGGTGCACGTATTCCCAGTACTCGATCAGCGTCTCGCCCTTCTTCGCGAAGACCGGAATGCCGGCGGCGGCAATCGCTGCAGCAGCATGGTCCTGGGTCGAGAAGATGTTGCATGACGCCCAGCGCACGTCGGCGCCGAGAACCTTCAGCGTCTCGATCAGCACGGCGGTCTGGATGGTCATGTGAAGGCAGCCGGCAATCCGCGCGCCCTTGAGCGGCTTCGAGGCGCCATACTCTTCACGCGTCGCCATCAGGCCAGGCATTTCGGTTTCTGCGATTGCGATTTCGCGGCGTCCAAAGTCGGCGAGCTTGATGTCGGCGACCGTGTAATCGTGGGCCATGGAGGATCCTTGAATGGGTTTGGAAGCGCCATGTCGAGGCGCTGCTCGGGCGCTTCTATAACACCGCGGGATTTCGGCCTCAAGCATCATATAAAGAAATCTTTATATGATTTGGCAGTCGCTCAGGCGCAAGAATCAGCCCTTTTCCGGTCAGAAACCGGCAATCAACGCCCTACTCGATCGAACAGGCATGTGGATCACCATTGCGGGGCCGCGGGACGGTCTCGCAGACGGCATCCCACCAGCCGAGGATCAGGCGATTCACATCCTCGTCCCGCGCGGTGATGGACTTCATGTCGGCATTGGCCGGCGTAAGCAGCGGCGCCGGAACTTCCTTCTGGCCCTGGCAGGCCAGGCTGCGCAGCTTCTTCGGAACCCGCTTGCGCTGGCAGGCCTTGGACGTGTCCGCAAGGAACTCCTTCGTGACGCGAAGCTGCTGGTCGGCCAGTTCCGTCAGTTCACGATCAAGGTCACGCGTGGTCGGAGACACGCTGTCTGCCACGGGAATCTTGGGTTCCGGCAAGCGGAGGATCTCCCTCACCTGCCCCAGCATCACCCCATAGCGGCCGGTGGCAATCGAGAGCTCCATGAGCGACTGCGCCTCGGCACCGCTGGCCATGCGCGTCTGTCCGCCATCATCATCAACGGAGATGGCGTCCTCGAACATCGCGCAACCTGAAAGGCTGATGGCCGTGGCAAGCACCAGAATCCTACGCATGGCAACGTTCCTCATTCGTGGGGCCTCATTCGTGGGAGGTGACGATAGCCGCCTGACCGGCGCACGCAAGGCAGAACAGCCTGCGTGTCTCAGGGACCTGCAATCTTGTAGCCCTTTGCGCGCAGCATTTCGACAACGCCGTCGCGCCCGACCAGATGGGCTGCGCCCACTGTAACGAAATGCACCTTGCCCGACTTCACCATCTTCTCGACCTGCGGGAGCCACTTGCGGTTGCGCACCGTCAGAAGCTGCATTTTCAGTTGCGGAACCTCGGCCATGCCCTCGTCGATCAGCTGCTGGAGGCCGCGCGTATCACCTTCAGCCCAGGCCTTGATGAGGCGCTGCGGCATGTCCGGCTTCTCAAGGATGTCCTTCACCGTGGACCTGAGATACCGCAACTCTTCCTGCGGCGAGAGTTTCAGGAAATACGAGAGCTGCTCTTCGACGGTCTCCAGATAGGCAAAGCTCGCTTTCCTGGATTGCGCCTGGCGCTCCAGCACATGGTCGACACCATAGTACTGAGAGTAGCCAAGCTTCAGGTACGCATACAGTTCGAGATAGACGGCCGCGAGCCAGGGACGCACCGTCGCCAGCAGGCGCGGCGGATACTGCACTTCCCACGCAGCCTGCTCGAGCGCATCATGCGACGGCTTGCCGAGAAGGTCACGCAGGGTCTTGTCGCCGGGAAGCCGCCCGTGCTTCTCGACGAAATTGCCCATCGTCACGTCGGCATCCTTGAGCGGCGCCTCAAAGACGAAGACTTCGGACTTGTCACGCGCGGCGCGGATCTCGTCTGTCATCCAGACCGTCTCCGCGGGCAGCAGATGCACGGACCCCAGCAGATAGAGCCGGTTGCCCTGATACTCCACGGTCCAGAACGCCGGCTTGGCATTGACCGGAACGTCCGCCGCCCACGCACCCATGACGCCAATGAACGCGGCCACGAACGCAGCAACCGCCCTCAGGAACAGTGAGTTCATGTTCAGGATTCCTCGCCAAACCTGGCATCAATGAGGGCCTGCAGCGCATCCAGCGCCTCGGCAGCCTGTGGTCCTTCCGCGGAGAGACCGAGCTCGGAACCAATGCCGGCACCAAGCATCATGAGTCCCATGATGGAAGTTCCGGTGACGGAGTGGCCATCCTTGTGCACGGTCACGACAGCGTTGAACTTGCCGGCGCACTGCACGAACTTCGCAGAAGCCCGCGCGTGAAGGCCCTTGGTGTTGATGATCTTGACCTGGCGCATGCCGGACACGGGAAGCTCACCCACCCGTCAGTTCTTTGGACGCGACGCGGATATACTTGCGGCCGGCCTCCTGGGCCTTGTCGACCGCCTCGAGCAGCTTTGCCGTGGCGCGAACCGACGCGAGCTTGATCAGCATGGGCAGGTTCACGCCCGCGATCACTTCGATCCGCCCGCTGTCCATGGCCGAGATGGCGAGGTTCGACGGCGTGCCACCAAACATGTCGGTCAGCAGGATGACGCCGCTACCGGCATCAACTGTCTTGATGGCCGAGAGGATTTCCTCGCGCCGCACTTCCATGTCGTCCTGCGGACCAATGCAGACGGTCAGGAATGCAGCCTGTGGACCCACCACATGCTCCGTCGCAGCCTTCAGTTCGTCGGCAAGCCGGCCGTGGGTAACAAGAACAACGCCAATCATGAGGAAGCCAATACTCCAGCGCCTGCGGCAGCGGTGCAGGAAAGCGCCCGGTTGCAGGCGCCCTTCATAATCTGCTTCGTGAATGCACTCAACGACAGAAGCGAAGGCTCAGGCATCCCCCGCAAAACCCGCCTTTTGAAGTGTGGCGAGCGTAATCCGCACTTTTGCGGCAGCCGACGCCTCCCGGGCCTCGATGCTGATCTGCGGCAACCGTGGCCATGTGGCATCGCCGGGTTGCCAGAACGCCGGTGCCGGCAATCTTGCAGGCGCCGCATGGACAAGCTGGACGGCCAGGCTGAGGCAGGCTGCGGCCTGGACGGCACAGGGAACAATGCCCCGGCCGCGCACCTCGATCAGCCCTTCGATCCTGCCGGGCGCGCGCGCCCAGATGCGTGCCTCTCGCAGGAAGAGATCGGTCTGGTCATCGCTGATGAGGAACGCCCCCTCCCCGATGAGCCGCAGCGCAAGGTCGCTCTTTCCCGAACCGGACGGCCCAAGGATGATGACCCCAAGCCCGGCCAGGCTGACCGTCGTCGCGTGAACCGGCATGAACCTAGCCCTCGGGCTCTAGCGGCAGCTCCACGACGAAACGCGCGCCGGTGATCTTGCCATCTGCATCCCGCAGGTTTTCGGCGACGATCTTGCCATCGTGGACTTCCACGATCTGGCGCGAGATCGACAGGCCGAGACCGGAGTTCTTTCCAAACCCGTGGGACAACGGACGCGCCGTGTAGAACCGGCGGAAGATCACCTCAAGATTCTCGTCGGGAATGCCTGGACCCTGGTCTTCGATCGTGATGACAGCGCGACCGCTGGCACTGCGCGCGCTGATGTGGATCTCGCCTTCCTTCGGGCTGAAGGACATCGCATTCTCGATGATGTTGCGGAACACCTGCGCCAGCGGGCCTTCCAGCCCGCGCACGCGCAAGCCCGAAGCCGGCAGGTCCAGCACGATCTTCGGCGCCCCCTGCACGTCCGGGTCCTGGAACATCTCCGCAAGCGCATTCACGAGCGCCGCAACATCGACGGGATGCGCCTTTGCGCGCGACAGCTCTGCATCAAGGCGCGATGCGTCCGAGATCTCGGAAATGAGCCGGTTGAGACGGCGCACGTCATCACGCACGACACCCATCAGCTTCTGCCGCTTGTCCTCGTCCGTCGTGCGCCGCAGTGTTTCGATGGCACTCGCCACCGACGTCAGCGGGTTCTTGATCTCGTGGGCGACATCAGCTGCAAACTGTTCGATCGCATCCATGCGCGCGTAAAGCGCGGCCGTCATCGCCCGCAGCGAGATGGACAGGTCACCGATCTCGTCATGCCGGCGTGCCAGGTTGGGAATGGCATTGAATATGCGACCGCCACTGCGCACGAGTTCAGCACCCTGCGACAGCTTCCGGATCGGTCCCGTGACATGCCACAGCATGATCAGCGACGCAGCCAGGATCACTGCAAAGCCAATCGCCGCACCGGCCACCATCTGCGCTGCCTCATTGGCAAGCGCATCATCAATGTCACCGGCCTCGGTCGAGAGCATGAGGACGCCCATGACATACTGAAGCCGCCGGATGGGAACAGCCACCGACACGATCAGGTTGCCGTCCGAATTGATCCGTTCCGCAGATCCCGCCTCGGCGCGCTCCAGCGCATGCCGGACTTCCTCGAAGCTTTCGCCCGCCTGCTGCGGCTCGTCATTGACGATGGGCGGGATCTCTTTCCCGGCCCTGAGCTTGTAGAGCCCGCTGCGAAGACCAGACTGCAGTTCATCAATCAGGTCGATCTGGCCGGGCGGAGGCAACTCGCGCGCCTGGACCTGGTTGCGCGACAGGATGAAGCGCGTGTCCTGAATGGGCCGTCCGCTCCTGTCGAACACACGGGCCCGCATGCCGGTAGGCGCAACAAGGCCATTGAGCACCTGCGCCGCCTTGAGATCGTCAAGCTCTGTCGCGGTCTCCGAGTCGATTTCGCCGACTGCGCCATACCGCGCAAGCGCTGCAGCAACGATCTCGGCCTGCGTACGCAGCGACTTCACGCGCTCATCGACCAGCGAAACGCGGATCTCCTGAAGCCAGTAGATCCCGGCCCCGAACACGAGAAGCGCCACGAAATTGAAGCCAATCACCTTGAGGGTCAGCAGCGACAGCCGGCGCTTCGTCGGACGAAAGGCCAGGCCCCGGGGCCGCGCGCGACGGGGCCGCGCGAACCCGGTCAGCCAGGACGTGAAGCGCCGCAGCACAGAGCGCGCTGGCTCTTCAACCCCTGTCTTGGTGTGGTCGGCGCCGGCTTCGCTCAAGCTTCGACGTACTTGTAGCCGACGCCATACAGCGTCTGGATCGAATCAAAGTTGTCATCGATGTGCTTGAACTTCTTGCGCAGCCGCTTGATGTGGCTGTCGATGGTACGGTCATCGACATAGACCTGATCGTCATAGGCCGCATCCATGAGGTTGTCGCGGCTCTTGACGATCCCGGGGCGCGACGCCAGCGCCAGCAGGATCAGAAACTCGGTGACAGTGAGCTGGACTTCCTTGGTATCCCAGGTACAGGAGTGACGCTGCTGGTCGAGCACAAGCTTGCCGCGCGTCATCACTTCCTTGGGAGCAGTCGAACCCGCCGGAGCATTGCGGGCTTCCGCACGACGCAATACGGCACGCACGCGCTGCACCAGCAGGCGCTGCGTAAAGGGCTTCTTGATATAGTCATCCGCACCCAGGCTCAGACCAACCACCTCGTCGATCTCTTCGTCCTTTGACGTCAGGAAGATCACGGGGAGATCGCTGGACTGCCGCAGCCGCTTGAGGACCTCGTGGCCATCCATGCGCGGCATCTTGATGTCGAGGATCGCCAGCGAAGGCGGCGTGGACTGCAGGGCGGAGAGCGCGGAGACCCCGTCGGAATAGGTCCGCACCTGAAACCCCTCCTGTTCCAGCGCCATGGACAGGGAGGAGAGGATGTTCCGGTCATCATCAACCAGAGCGATGGTGTACATTGCGGCCTCGGCCCCCTTGGGTTCAGAGAATCTTGTCGACGACATATATAGGCCCACCCCGTACCCTCCGCCATCATTCCTCGTGGTGACATACGCTGCACCAACCTAGCTTTCCCTAAGTGCCGCAATGGTTTGGAGAGGCAAACTAACCAGTTCCGCTTGCGACGACCCGAGACGTTTCGCAAACCATCTACAGAGCTATTTTGTCATTTTGGAGGCTCTCTTGGGCTCTGCGTGTCGGCCGATATTGCGTCCGGCGTGCACCACCCGTATGGTGCACCTTCAAACTGAAAAACAAGAGATTTCTGCCATTTCGCCTTCGCATTGGCGCGCCGGAGACCACGACGAATGCAAAAGACCATTCACGCAAAGACCACCATCGACAGCGTCGGATTTGGCAACCTGCGCCACGTCCACTGGAACCTTCCCATGGCCAACCTGGTCCAGGAAGCCATCGCGCGCAAGGAAGGCCTCCTCGCCAAGGATGGCCCGCTCGTGGTTAAGACCGGCATCCACACCGGACGTTCGGCTGGCGACAAGTTCGTGGTCCGTGAACCATCGGTCGAGAAACACATCTGGTGGGACAACAACAAGGCGATGACACCGGCGCACTTCGATGCGCTGCTGAATTCGTTCAAGGCCTACGCGCAGGGCCGCGAGCTGTTCGTGCAGGACCTGTTCGGCGGCGCAGACTCCGTACACCGCCTGCCCGTTCGCGTCGTGACGGAGTTGGCGTGGCACTCTCTGTTCATCCAGCATCTTCTCATCGAGCCGGAAGCCGGCGAACTTCAGTCCTTCAGCCCGCAATTCACGATCATCGACTTCCCGGGCTTCCAGGCTGATCCCGCCATCCATGGCACGACATCGGGCACGGTCATCGCCGTCTCGTTCGAAAAGAAGATCGTCCTGATCGGCGGCACGTCCTACGCGGGCGAAATGAAGAAGTCCGTCTTCACGATCCTGAACTACCTTCTGCCGCCCAGGAAGGTCATGCCGATGCACTGCTCGGTCAATGTCGGCAAGTCCAAGGAAAGCGCCATCTTCTTCGGCCTGTCCGGCACCGGCAAGACGACACTGTCGGCCGACCCGCATCGCACGCTCATTGGCGACGACGAGCATGGCTGGTCCGAGCACGGCGTTTTCAACTTCGAAGGCGGCTGCTACGCCAAGATGATCCGCCTCTCGCCCGAAGCCGAACCCGAAATCTTCGCAACGACGAAGCGTTTCGGCACCGTGCTCGAGAATGTTGTGATTGACGAGCACAGCCGCGAACTCGACCTGAACGACGCATCGCTCGCGGAGAACTCGCGCGGCGCCTATCCGATCAGCTACATCCCGAACGCCAGCACCACCGGCATCACGGGCCAGCCTTCCAACATCGTCATGCTCACCGCAGACGCGTTCGGCGTGCTGCCGCCCATCGCAAGGCTCACGCCAAGCCAGGCCATGTATCACTTCCTGTCGGGCTTCACCGCCAAGGTGGCCGGCACGGAAAAGGGTCTCGGCAAGGAGCCGCAGCCCACGTTCTCGACCTGCTTCGGCGCACCATTCATGCCGCGCCATCCGACCGAATACGGCAACCTGCTGCGCGACCTGATCGCCGCGCACAAGGTCGACTGCTGGCTGGTCAACACCGGCTGGACGGGCGGCGCCTTCGGCACCGGCTCGCGCATGCCGATCAAGGTCACGCGCGCCCTGCTGTCGGCTGCCCTGGACGGCACGCTGAAGACCGTCGAGATGCGCAAGGACCCGCACTTCGGCTTTGACGTGCCCGTGGCCGTTCCAGGCGTTGATGCGAAGATTCTCGATCCGCGCGAGACCTGGGCCGACAAGGCCGCCTACGACAAGCAGGCGATCAAGCTCGTGCAGATGTTCCGCGACAACTTCAAGAAGTTCGAAGCCCATGTCGGCGCCGACGTGAAGGCCGCAGCACCCAAGCTGGCCGAAGCGGCGGAATAACCGGTGAAGGCCGGGGCTCTCGCAACACTGGTTGCGGCGGGATCGTTTCTCGCCGCATCAGCCGCGGCAGCCCGGCCTTCGGTCGACTGGTCACGCGCGCCCGTCACGGAAGACGGAAGTCTGCTCTGGATCCTGCAAGTCGACGGCACTGTTGCCACCGCGGCTTATGGCCTGCCTGAATCCGACTATGTCGTGCTGACACTTCACTGCGATGGCGCGGGAAAGCTGTCTGCGTCGCACTTCGACCCGCAGTTCGAGCCCTTCTCCCGCTATGACATCCGCCTGCGCGCCGGGACCATCGAAGCCCGCACTGCTGGCACGACGAAGGAGCGCATGGAACTCGACGACCTCGTGGACCTGTCGTTCCTGCTGCCGACCGAAGCAAAGTTCCTCACTGCACTGAAGGCGGGCGGGAACCTCTCCGTCATGTTCCATGGCCCCGGCAAGGACCATGTCGGCTTCACGCTCCCGATGCCGGTCGCCGACCTCGAACCGCTGTTCAAGACCTGCGGGCTCTGAAGTCAGCCTCACTCCCTCGCTTCCACGTCGGCACCATCAGCGACATACGATTTGTAGAACGCGCTGCTCCAGCACACCCGTCTCCTCCTCACGGAGTGAGGAGGTGGCTGCGCATTGCGACAGCAATGCTGCAGACGGAGGAGTTACCCACGGTGAAGAATCGCCACCAACGAACTCCCTCCCCCGCAGCTAGTGCGCCTCGTCCCAGTTGAGGCCGGCCTTGGCGTCCACGGTCAGCGGCACGGTGAGCTTGAGCACCGGCTCCGCCGCCTGCTCCATCACCTTGCGAACCACGTCACGCGTCTTGTCGACCTCCGCCTCCGGCACCTCGAAGACAAGTTCGTCATGCACCTGCAGCAGCATGCGCCCCGACAGCCCGGCTGACGTCAGCGCCTCCGGCATGCGGATCATCGCACGGCGTATGATGTCGGCAGCCGAACCCTGGATCGGCGCATTGATCGCCGCCCGCTCGACAAAGGCACGCATGGACGGGTTGGACGAGTTGATGTCCGGCAGGTTGATCTTGCGCCCGAAGATGGTCGTGACGAAGAGCTTCTCGTGCGCTTCCTGCTTCGTCCGGTCCATGTAGGCGCGGATGCCCGGAAAGCGCTCGAAATAGGTCTTGATATAGGCGCCCGCCTCTTCGCGCGGAATGCTGAGCTGGTTGGCGAGCCCGAACGCCGAGATGCCGTAGATGATGCCGAAATTGATCGCCTTCGCGCGACTGCGCACATCGGCCGGCATCCCCTTTACCGGCACCCCAAACATCTCGGAGGCCGTCATGGCATGAATGTCGATGCCCTCGGCAAAAGCCTTCTTCAGCGCCGGAATGTCGGCAATGTGCGCGAGCAGCCGCAGCTCGACCTGGCTGTAGTCCGCACTGATGAGCTTCATGCCTTCCGGTGCAACGAAGGCCGTCCGGATCTCCCGCCCTTCCTTGGTGCGGATGGGAATGTTCTGCAGGTTCGGATCATTGGACGAGAGCCGCCCCGTGGACGTCGCTGCCATCGAATAGGACGTATGGATGCGCCCGGTCTTCGCATTGATGTAGGTCGGCAGGGCGTCGGTATAGGTGCTCTTCAGCTTAGAGAGCTGCCGCCAGTCAATGATCCGGCGCGGCAGGTCATGGCCCTGCGCCGCGAGCTCTTCCAGCGCATCGGCGTCGGTCGCCCACTGCCCTGTCTTGGTCTTCTTGCCGCCAGGCAGGCTGAACTTGCCAAACAGGATCTCGCCAAGCTGCTTGGGTGAACCCAGGTTGAAGCGCTCGCCAGCCAGCTTGTGGATCTCGGTCTCAAGCTCGCCCATCTTCTGCGCAAAGCGCTGCGAGAGCCGCGCGAGCACATCGCGGTCAACCTTCACGCCGGCCTGCTCCATGTCGGCGAGCACGGTGACAAGCGGCCGCTCCAGCGTCTCATAGACAACGGCCATGCCCTCGGCCGCAAGGCGCGGCTTCATCAGCCCATGCAGGCGCAGCGTGACATCCGCATCCTCGGCAGAATAGGCCGTCGCCTCGGCAATCGGCACGCGGTCAAAGGTGATCTGCCCCTTGCCCTTGCCGGCCACTTCCGAGAAAGCAATCGGCTTGTGCTGCAGGAAGCGCTCGGACAGTTCGTCCATGCCGTGCCGGTGCAGCCCTTCGTCCAGCGCATACGACATCAGCATCGTGTCGTCGAAGGGATGAAGGCGAATGCCGAGGTTCAGCAGGATGTGAAAGTCATACTTCACGTTCTGCCCGACCTTGAGGACCGCCGGATCTTCCAGCAAGGGCTTGAGCTTCGCGAGAACAACCTCGATCGGCAACTGCTCCGGACGCGACCCCGAAAAGTCGAGGCCATCTCCCGCGCCGTGGCCAACAGGAATGTAGCAGGCCCGCCCCGGCGCAACCGCCAGCGCAACGCCGACCAGCCGTGCTTCCATCTCCGAAAGCGAGGTGGTCTCCGTGTCGACGCACACCGTGCCGGCGTCATGCGCCAGCGCGATCCAGCGCTCCAGCGCGTCCACCGTGTTGACGGTTTCATAGCGGCTGCGATCAACGACAGCCATGATGCCTTCGCGATCAAAGACGGCGCCCGGCCCTGTCGGCGCGAGGACAGCAGCCTCACTGCGGGCCGATCCCGTTGCGGCCGCTTCCGTTGCAGCCGGAGCAGCACCGCCGCCCACGCTCAACACAGGCGTCGGCAGCGACGCGACATCACTCAGGTCCCATTCGGCAGCAACGCGCTTGAAGAGCGTGTGAAACTCCATCGCCTTGAGGAACCCGGCGAGCTCCCGCGCATCCGGCTCCACCACCCCAAGGTCCGACAGCGGAACCGGCACCGGCGCATTGGCATCGAGAAGCACGAGGCGCCGCGAAACCCGCGCCTTCTCCGCATGCTCGATGAGCGACTCGCGGCGCTTGGGCTGCTTGATCTCTCCGGCCCGGCTCAGCAGCGTCTCGAGGTCGCCATAGGTGTTGATCAGCTCGGCCGCTGTCTTGATGCCGATCCCGGGCACGCCCGGCACGTTGTCGGTGGAGTCACCCGCCAGCGCCTGCACGTCGACCACCTTGTCTGGCGGCACGCCGAACTTCTCCATCACCTCCGCCGAGCGGATCGACTTCGACTTCACCGGATCCTGCAGTTCGACCTTGCCGTCGACAACGAGCTGCATGAGGTCCTTGTCCGACGAGATGATCGTGACAAAGGCCCCTGCCGCAGCAGCCTGCGCCGCATAGGTGGCAATCAGGTCATCCGCCTCGAACCCTTCAAGCTCGACAGCCGGAACACCAAAGGCGCGGGTCGCGTCCCGGATGAGCGAGAACTGCGGAACAAGATCTTCGGGCGGCGGCGGCCGGTGCGCCTTGTATTCGGGAAAGAATGCGTTGCGGAAGCTCACGCGTGACGTATCGAAGATGACCGCCAGATGCGTAGGGCGCTCGCCGGACTTGGTATCCTGCAGCAGCTTGAACAGCATGTTGCAGAAGCCGGAAACGGCACCGACAGGCAACCCGTCGCTCTTGCGCGTCAGCGGCGGCAGCGCATGGAACGCGCGGAAAATGTAACCCGATCCATCGATCAGGTAGATGTGGTCACCCTTGCCGATGTGCCGGCCCTGGGCCGTGCCGGCCGTGCGGTCGGTCAATAGTGCCCGGCCTCGGCCGCCTGCTTGGAAAGCACGAACTTCCGGTCGCAATAGGGACACTCGACCGAGTGGTCGGGGCCCATCTCCAGGAAGACCTTGGGATGGCCGAGCGCACCACCACCGCCATCACAGGCGATGCGGTGCTTGTCGACTACGATGACTTCTGGAGGAGGTGTCGTCATGGCGAGAACGGGCCCAAAGCTTTGAATTTGGCCGGATCATACCGGGTGAAACCGCCGCTGCAAGCACCACAGGCCACCCGCATTGCATCAGCACACAGCTTTCGCTAGTGTCCCGCCCGGCCAAGGCACCCATAGCTCAGCTGGATAGAGTGCTGCCCTCCGAAGGCAGAGGTCGCACGTTCGAATCGTGCTGGGTGCGCCATTCTCCCGATACTCAACTGCGGGACACAGGCACCGAAAGCATCCGGGCCAGAATTGGTACCCCACCCCGCACAGCCGGCACCCTCTCCATGACTTCCCGAGCTGTCTGGTCTCCGCTTTCGGAAGATGACACAAGCGCCGAACGCGAAGCCTTTTTTCGCTGTTTCCCGCCAGTCTCGTCACCTGAAGATGACACTTTCGTCGTTGATTTTGCATCTGTTCATCTTCGTCTTTGAGGTCGTATTCCGCGCCCGGCGTGTGAAGCGCGCCCCGATCCGTACCAGGAAATCCTGAGACGCAGTCCGGCCCACTCCCCCGCTTTTCCTTTTCGCGCGGAGCTCACGAGGCGGTCGCTTAGGCACAGAGCCCAAATCCGCCGGTCGTCTTTTGAATTGTCAAATCGCAGGCAGCCGAAGCCGCAAAACAAGAAAGAACATAATAGGAACTTTAGAGTATATCAAGGGCCCAAAGCGCGACCTTTTGGACAGGCAAGTCCTCACGCGTTATAGTTGGCAGCAAGTTACCCACCACCCGCACATCGCATCTCATCCCGAGACGACGGCGCAATCCCAACCACCAACGGACCTATTGATGTCACCGCAGTCTCGATACTGAAGAAAAACTCCAGGTGATGGAAACGGAGAATACATGGACATCGCACGACTCACGATCTGCCTCGACGACCTGCTTCCATGCTTTGAAGAACTGGAGTCCGACACCACTCCGAAGCACCGGCTTCGTCATCCTCAAACCGCGTTGATGGAACCGTCCAAATCCTTGAAACCTTCTTTGAAACTTTCCCGCGCCTGGAGCTCATCTTTGTTTTGAGTTCCAATTGATTCAATGAGGGACTCAGCCACCGGGTGCGGTGTTATCTGGATCGTGTCCACTACCAAACCCCATCCCCATTCCACCGCCGGCACCACCCATACCGCCACCCGGTTCGCCGCTACCGCCGTCAGTTTTTTCCCGGCTACCCTCGCTCTTCCCGCTACGAGGTCCGCTACCTTGCGGTCTCGTCGGGCCTTGCAGGGGTATAATCACCGAATTGGGAATTGGATCGAGATCTAGTGCCACTCGAATGTAGTTGCGGAGCGATACGACGAGTTCAGCGGTGTGAATGGACTGTCCTGCCGCCATGTCAGTCGCAGCCTGCCCGGCAAGACGCACCTGTTCCTGGGTGCCAAGAAGCAGGATATCAGACAACGCTGCCTCGACTGCGTCCCGGATGCGACGCCGGCGATCTGAGGTTTCGTTGCCAGGTTTCCCGGCTAACTCGTCCTCTCTCTCTTCTGTGGAACTCCGAAGATCATGAAGATGGACAGGATTAACAGATAGCTGCCCCGTAAATGAGCCCCCCAGTGTCTTGTATGCTGCGATGAGGGTCTTCAGGCGCTCGTTTATCTGCCGATTCATCCGCTGCTGGCGCTGCTGAATGGTGAGCATCATGAGGACGCGGATTCCGACGCCAATCATCGCGAAGACAGCAAGACCGAGAACGCTGGTCAGTACCCCTTGCCACGAACTCAAATCGAGAAATTTCATGTACGGCATCCCTGTGCGCTGCTGGCCAGAAGAATTGGGGTCGGACAAAGCTCCGAGGCAAAAGACAGTATCACCGTATTTGAGTGGCGTCTGATCCCGATTCCACATGAGGAAAACCCAATGCTCGAAGGCTCATGCGATTGCGGCGATGTACACTTTCACGTCGACGGCACGCTGGACGAAGTGACCGAGTGCAACTGCGGCATCTGCCGGCGCTCAGGCGGATTGTGGGCGTACTACGCGCCGAAAGTAGTAACGATGACAGGCCCCACCGACATCTACATGCGCGGCGATCGCATGCTCGAGATGCACTCCTGCAAGAACTGCCACTGCCTGATGTGGTGGGTGCCCGTGGACAAGAGCTACGACCGCATGGGCGTCAACGCCCGCATGCTCCCGCTCGGCGCCTGGGACAACACGCCAGTCAACAAGTGCGACGGGGCGAGTTGGTAGGATTGCGGTAAGAAATCAGTTCACTGCGATGATGGAATGCGAAGCGTCGAAATCGTGACTGCCCCGTTTCCTACTGAATGCCGCTCGCCGCCTCGATCTGGCAGATCTTGCCGTGTGACTCGTCGCAATTGCTCACGATGCAGTACTCGACCGGCGTGTTGCTGTCGTTGATGACGAACACGCGATAGGACTGCTTCGGCGAGTCGCCCGGCGCGAAGCGCGTGGGCAGGTCGCAATAGGCTTCGAACTTGTCCTCGAAGAACTTGACCGACTTCTCGGCGCACACGCTTTCGTTCCGCAGCGGCGACACATAGGTGACGACGGCCATGCGCACATCGTCCCACGCCTGCCCTGCTGGCACCGTGGCAGGGTTGAACTGGCCACCGGTATAGCTGCCGGTGCTGGAGTCATAAGCCGTCTGGGGACGCGCGCGCGCGATCACATAGCCGGCCGTTGGCGCCGGAGCGCCTGCCATCGGCGAAGAGGTATAGCCCGTGGGCGCGGAGCTGTAGCCTGTGCCGCCACCTGCACCCAGTGCCGGATCAAAGAAGCCGACGAGATACTCGTCCGTGCTGCCCGCCTGCAGGGTCCGCGGCGCGCCGACCCCGCCGGAAAACTGCTTCTCGCATTCCTGGCGCTGCTGCGGCAGCGCGGTGACCACGCAGCCCGTGCAGGGCGTGTTCCGGTTGCCACTGAAGAGGAGCCAGATGAGCAGCAGAGACACGATGATGGCCACCAGGACTACCAGGGCATACTCGATCATTTTCCTAGACATTCATGTCCCCATTCAGCATCTGGCGCGCCAGCCTATTGGTTCGGTTTCTGCCGGACCGGCGGTGCAATATCGTAAGTCTTGGGCTCCGGCGGAGCTTGCGTTCCCTGCGGCCCTGACGGTGAGTCCGGCCAGTCAATTTTCGACTTCGGCACGAAGATATTTATCCCGGCCACAATGATCAGCGCTGCGACGGCACACAGGCCCAGCATCATCCAGGTCCGCCCGTCCGCACGCTTCATCCCGTCATTCACCGAAACGGGCGTGCTTATCAGCTTGTGATCACCGTCGGACATTTGCCTCCAAAGCGCCTTCGATCCCTACTTCGATCCCTAGTCGTCGCAATCCGTGTCGCGCATGCGGAATGCACCCTGCGCAAACACATAATTCGAACGGGAAGTGCAGTCACCTGAATAACAGACGCAGTCGCCGCGGGCACAGTGCAGCGAGTTGCTCTCCGCCTGCCCGCGCGCGCCGGCCTGCAGCGAGATCGCGGCAACCTTGGAGCCACGCACCTTGTTGTTCTGGAGGGTCACGAAGGCGCCGGCCGCCGCAGAAATGCCGTAGGACGCGCCGTTAACGGTCGAGCTTTCGACGACCACGCTCGTGCCTGATCCCAGCGTGATGCCGTTTTCATAGCCGGTAACGTTTGCGCCCTTGATCACGACGCGGCGCGCTTCAAGGCCCGACAGCCACGGAAGATCGTTAAGCGCCTGGCCGCCCCCGATGAGGATGCCGTGGTCGCCAGGTCCGAACGGCGGATACGGATCCTCCGGCTCGGAGCGAACGACCGTGACACCCGAAAGCTGGAGCGCATCGCGCACGCCATCAATGACCACGCCGGCCTTCGCACCTTTGACCAGCAGGCCGACCAGATTGATGTTGGCGGCATTCAGGCGGATGACGAAGGGACCGGCCGGCGTGGTTGCCAGGCGGCTCTCGTCAATCCAGACACGACCGGCTGCGATCGCATAGACCGCGGCGTCCTTCGCACGAACCGTGGTCCGGCGCATCGTGAGGCTTCCACCATTCACCAGAATGGCCGAATCCTGGCCGCGCCAGGACAGGTTCACTTCGTCGAGGTTCAGCTCACCCGAACGCACGTTGAAACAGGCTTCGACGTCGATGCCACCAAACGTGACGGCACCCGCCGCACCGGCCGCCGATACCTGCGCACAGCTCGCACCGCCCACCCGGGCGCGCACGCCGTAGCCGTAGTTCGCGGTCGTGACCACGACACCGCTGCCAAAGGACAATCCGGAAATGTCGCATGGGGCGCCAGGAACAACGCTGATCCGTCCGGGCGCGCCACGCATGTAGTCCAGCGCCTCGCGCATGGAGCCGAACGACTCACGCGAGGTCGGCATGGCGCAGTTCACGGCCACATTGCGATGCGCGCCATCAGGCGGGGTGCCGGGGTTGTGGCCCCAGTGCCCATGGTGTCCGTGGTGAGGTTTCTTCTTCTTTTCGCAACACAGCTTGATCGCCGGAAACGAGTACGGATCCTGGGCCGTATCACCCTGCGCCTCGGCCTGCGCGCCCGTGTATCCGCGCGCACTGGCGGTGGCAGGGGCCAGCAATGCCGCTCCTGCAAGCGCCAAGGCCGCAACGGCTGACCAGCCAAAGCCTGCGCGACGATCCCGTCCCATCATGTTCTTTCTCCGGATATCGGATTGCGTTCCATTTGACTGAGCCACCTAGTTTGTCACCCGGACGGGAGGCGATGCTGGCACGTTCAGCGCGGCGTTGTTTTCGGCTTCCCGTTCACGGTCACGTTCGCGACGGCACCGGCGCGTCCGGCACTCATCCTTGGAAGCGGCCGGAGCCGTCTCCAGGAGGCGCATGAACTCCGACCGTGTCGGCTCGAATCCGGACACCGCAGCGCCCTGTCGATAGCGAACCGCCCGGTCCTCGGACTTCTCGACGCCATCCGCGCCTTGCGTATAGAGCTCGGCAAGCGCGAACATCGCCTCGCCATCCCCCTGCTCGGCCGCCAGAAGCAGCCATTTCTCGGCACGAACGAAGTTCACCGGAACGCCAACGCCCTTGACGTACATGATACCGAGGCAGCGCTGCGCGCGGACATTGCCGCGCACGGCCATGATCTGCACGAGGCGCGTCAGCTGCAGCGGCGTGAACGAACCCGTCTGCGTATCACCCAGCATGTCCTGGTACTTGGAAACGGCGCGCGCCACTTCCCCGGCACCCGAACCGCGAAGGAAACCGATCGCCCGCAGCATGTCCGGCCCGACTGGCAGCAGGCGGTCAGCCTTTGCCAGCGCGCGCTCGCGATGGAGATTGATCGGGCACTCGTCGCCATGGACGAGACCCGACGGCGTCTCGCCGCGATAGCGGGTCTCGGCCGCGTAGAACTCAAACGGAGCAAGCCAGGTCTGCGCCTTGGACTTCGCCTTGGCATGCAGCTCGTTGCCGGCAGCCTTCGGGTCAGCACCCGTGCCAACCGTCAGGGCTTTCAGACCGTCGATATACTGCTTGGCCACCGGATGGCCAGCCCGCTCGGCGAGCAGGTAGAACACCATCGACTCGATCGTGCTCGTCTGGAATGCGTTCGTGGAACCCTCGACGGCCGTCGAAAAGCGCGAGCAGCTGCTCGGCATGAGCCAGCCGAACCAGTTGCTGTTGCTGCAGAGCTTGTTGACCCAGAAGTCGAACGACGTCTTGTACGAGCCGCTCGCGGGATAGCCGCTCGTGCTCGTCGTAGCATACGGATTGTACGAGTCGACCTTGCGGCTGTAGACGCCACCGGGGCGGCGCACGTGCACCCACGAGTCCGCGATCACGCCCGAGAGCGGGCCTGTCGACGCGTTATGACGCTGGTTGATGTAGGGATCCTGGAGCTGGCCGAGCAGGATGAACCCGTCGCCGCCACGGCACGCGGCGATGTACATGATGCGGTTGCGCGCATCGATGCGCTCGTCCTGGAGAAGGTTGCGATAGATGCCCTCAGCCTCTTTCTCGGCATTGGCAAGCTTGCTCACGACAAAGTCAGCCGCAGCATCGAGGTGGAAGTGATCGAAGATCGCAGAGTTGTGGGACGCCATGAAGTACCAGACATAGGCCTCGACGGCGTCGTAGTAGCCCTTGTCGTCTTCGCGCTTGGCCGAATAGATGTCACCGAGTTTGACCTGGGCGAAGAAATCGTTCTCCTGCCACGCCGCGCGCCGGCAGAGCTTGATGGCCTCATCCTTGCGGCCAAGCTGGTAGGCGCGTTCGCACTCGGCGACGTCAGCTCGTGCCGGGCTTGCCATCGCAAACAGGCAGGCCGTCAGTGCAGCGAGCACGACATGCCGCGCGATCCGGCTCAAACGCGACCAAGAACGCTGGGCTGCGTTGTCAAATGAGGTAAGCGATGTTTGCATTTGTCCTCTCACCCGGTGGCGGCGATACAACTTCGAACAAGACTGCTGTCCGCGCACACGATGTGCAGTGCATTCCTGCACGCGCTTTCATTGAGTGCCAGACAGCGAACTTGAGTCAAGCGCTACAGAGGCTAAAAGCGAGATAAAGTCTAGGCTTTACGCCAAATTGCGTACACGGCACATGGGCTGGACCAACCATCGCGCGCGCACGCAGAACTGGCATCACATCCACGTACAGGGCACCTCGGGTTGAGCTCCGGAAACAGGTTGTGCAATTTGTAGTCGCAGCTGTTTTGGCTTAACTAAGAAACTGCAGTCCTGTCAGAACAAAATTCCCCTGCACAGGGAATTCCAAGGAACAAAAATGACCCTCCACGTCGACGTCTTCTGGTCCTTCCGGTCGCCATACTCGTATTTGGCGACTCCCCAGATGACACAGCTCGAGTCCCGCTGGGACCTCGGCTTTCGCATCCGCCCCGTCTATCCGATAGCGATTCGGCTCGATGGCTGGTTCAAGAACGCGAACCCGATGTGGCGTCCCTATCTCGTGCGCGACGTGATGCGTGAAGCCGAACGCCATGCGATTCCCTTCGCATGGCCCCAGCCCGATCCCGTCCTCATGGACATGAAAACCGGCGAAGTTCCAAAAGCGCAGCCTTTCATCCACAGGCTCACACGACTTGGCGTCGCCGCCGCAGAAGCCGGCCGCGGCCTGGAATTCATCACCGAAGTTTCAGGGACACTATATGGCGGCCGCGTACAGAACTGGCATGAAGGAACACACCTGTTTGAAGCCTCCGCCCGGGCGGGCCTCGATCTGGAGGAGCTTGACCAGCGCATCACGGCGGATGCCGCGCACTACGACGCGATCATCGAAAAGAACCAGGCAGACCACAAGGCGTGCGGCCATTGGGGTGTTCCCACCTTCGCATTCAACGGCGAACCCTTCTTCGGACAGGACAGGCTGGACGCGCTCATCTGGCGTCTCCAGAAGAACGGCCTGAAGGCGCGTTAGGCCCACAGCCCCCGCGCCTGCAGGACCCGCTTCAGCACGGAAGGCCGGTCGGTCATGATCCCGTGCACGCCGACATCGACGAGCCGGTTCATCTCGGCTTCGTCGTCAATCGTCCAGACATGGACTTGCAGGTTCCGCTTCTCTGCCGCTTCCACAAAGCGGCGCGATATGATGGTCACGCCATTGGCGGCAACGGGCACCTGTGCGCACCCCTCGCGCCAGCGCGACGCCGGAAGCCCGAAGGAAGCCGATTTCAGCTTCAGCACACCCGCCGGCCCAAGCGACGTGCACACAGCACCATCAAACGCGTCCTGCACCTGCCGGATGCGCTTGCCCGAGAACGAACCGATGCAGACGCGCTTCTCCGCGCCCGTTCGCCGGATCAGTTCAATGAGCGGCGCCACGGCCGCATCATGCTTGGGATCGATGTTGATCCGAACGTCAGGCCAGCGCGTCAGGAGCTCTTCCATGAGGGGAATGGGCTCACTGCCGCCAATCAGGGCTCCCTTGAGCACCGAAAAGGGCTGTTCTTCCACCTTGCCGGAGGCTGTCGTCACGCGGTCCAGCCTGTCGTCGTGGAAGGACACCAGCACCCCGTCGGCCGTCGCATAGGCATCCGTCTCGATGTAGCGATAGCCCAGCGACACGGCATACTCGAACGCCTTCATCGTGTTCTCGGGGGCCTCAAGCGCGCCACCCCTGTGGGCAAAGGCAAGAAGGCCGCCATGTTCCAGATAGGGGTATTTGGCTGGGCGCATGCGAGTGACTCCCGGATTTGTGCGCAGGTCAGGCGCGGGCTTAGTCTGGAATGAAGCCGCGGGACATTCTAGTCTTCCCGCCGAATTTGCAGGGGACCAAGATGAAAAACCGCACGATTGAACGCCGCTCCTTCCTCATGCTGTCAGCCGCCACCGCAGCCCTGGGGCTGACGGGATGCGTGGATGACTTCGAGGAGCCCTCGCTGGCGCCCGTCACCGCCTACCCGGAAGATAATCGCCTGCTCGAGTTCTTCTCGAAGAGCTTCACCCGCGAACTCGAGGACTCACCGGAATTCATGACCGCACTCGGCATGAAGAAGCGTTACGACGAATGGAGCGACTACTCCGATACCTTCGTCGAGAAATCCCACCAGTTCACGCTGGCAGACGCGGAGTTCATGCGCAAGCGCATCAACCGCTCCGCCCTCAGCCCCCAGATGCGCGTCTCCTACGACATCTTCCTCTTCCAGAACGAACAACGCATCGCGAACTTCCCGTTCCGCTATCACAACTACGACACGTCCCATTTCGGCGGACCGCACCAGGGCATTCCGAACCTGCTGATCAACCAGCACCGCATCGATGATGTCTCCGATGCGAAGGCCTATGTCGCCCGCATCGCGGCCACGCCGCTCCTGATGAAGCAGGCCACCGGCTTCATGAAGGCCTCGGCCACCAGGGGCCTGACCCTTCCCCGCTTTTCGTACGATCTCATGATCGCAGACGCGCAGCAGGTCCTGAAAGGCGCGCCGTTTGAAGGAAAGGGCGAGAACAAGATCCTCACCGACTTCCGCACCAAGGTTGCCAAGCTGAAAATCAGTGACGCTGAGAAGGCGCAGCTGGTCAGCGATGCAGGCAAGGCGCTCGTGGATCACCTCAAGCCGGCCTATGAGCTGTTCCTTGCGACGTCAGCCGAAATCGCAAAGTCGGTAAAGGCAGATCATGGCGTGGGCAGCATGCCCGACGGAAAGGCCTTCTACGACGAACGTACCGCAGCCCACACCACGCTCAAGATGCCGGCCGCCGACATCCACGCCCTCGGCCTCTCCGAGGTCGCCCGCCTGTCGGCAGACATGGAAGTCCTGAAGAAGCGCCTGGGTTTCAAAGGCCCGCTGAAGGACTTCTACAACGACCTGCGCACCAACCGGAAATACCTGTATCCAAACACCGATGCCGGTCGCGCGGCCTACATGAAGCGCGCGAAGGAACTGCAGGACAAGGCTGCATCCAAGCTGGCCAATACCTTCGGCACGCTTCCAAAGGCCGGCGTGGACGTGAAGCGCATGGAGCCTTACCTCGAAAGCGGCCAGACCATCGCCTTCTACAACCCGCCGTCACCCGACGGCTCGCGCCCTGGCTTCGTGTTCTACAATCTGGCGTCCATGCAGACCCTGCCGAAGTGGCAGATGGCAGCCCTCGCCTTCCATGAAGGCCTTCCCGGCCACCACCTGCAGATTTCAATTGCCCGGGAAACGAAGAACATCCCCGAGTTCCGCAAATACACCGGCTTCACGGCTTATGTCGAAGGCTGGGCTCTCTATACCGAGTTCCTCGCCGGCGAGATGGGCCTGTACGAGAATGACCTCGATGAAGTCGGCCGCATCACGATGGAGCTCTGGCGCGCCTGTCGCCTGGTCGTCGACACCGGCATCCACGCCATGGGCTGGAGCCGCGAGAAGAGCGTAGACTACTTCCTCGCCAACACGGCCCTCACGCGCGACAACATCGTGCGCGAGATCGATCGCTACTTCGTGTTTCCGGGACAGGCCTGCGCCTACCAGATCGGCCGCAACAGGTTCCTCGAACTGCGCGAGCAGGCGAAGAAGCAGCTGGGCGCCAAATTCGACATCCGCCAGTTCCACGACGTGGTTCTGGAGAATGGCGCCGTCCCGCTCCCGGTCCTCGAAAGCATCGTCGCCGAGTGGGTCGGGAGCCGCGCCCAATCAGCCTGACGCAGGGAAAAGCCCGGAAGATGTCGAATTATTCACGTCTTCCGGACCTTTCAGGCCTTGGGATCTTGGTCTCATGCAACCAAATTTTGAGCTCTGCTATGATATCAAGGCTTTGAAAGTTGGTGTTTCGTTAACCCTATGAACCTGAAGCGACGTGACCTTCTCCTCGGTGCAGGACTGACGCTGATCTTCGGATCAAGCGCATCGGCGCGCATCCTCGTGGAAGGAAACCTGGATGCGCTGCGCGAACCATCAGCGCCGCGGAGGCTGTCGCTGCGCCACGCGCATACGGGTGAGACTTTCTCCGGTCCCTTCCGCGACAGCGTCGGCCCATTGCCGGACGCGATGATTGATCTGTCGCATTTCCTGCGCGACCACCACGAACACACGCGCGGTCCCCTCTATGTCGAGACACTGGATTTCCTCGCAGATGTGATGAACGAATCCGGCGTCGCACGCGCAACCGTGCTGTCCGCCTACCGGACGCCGAAGACAAACGCGATGCTCGCCGCAAAGATCTTTGGCGTCGCGGAGAAGAGCCAGCATCTCGCCGGCCGCGCCGTCGACATCACGCTCGACTCGAAGCTGGAAAAGACCGCAGGCATCGCCCGCACCATGGATCGCGGCGGCGTGGGCTGGTACCCGCAGTCACACTTCATGCACATCGACTCCGGCCCCGTGCGCAGCTGGACAGTGAACTACGCCATGCAGGCCCGCGCAAAGGGCGCCAATGGAAAGCCAGGCACCGCGGGAGCGAACACGCCAGTCGAAGATTTCCTTGTGAGCAAGCCCAAGCGCCCGCTGACCGTGCAGGAGCGCATGAAGCTGCACAAGGCACTCGCAAAGAAGCAGTCAGCGCCCCGCTGATACCGCGCCTGGCGCATTCATGATCAGAACCGCCCGCCCGTCTTGAACCCGCCGCCCTTGAAACCGCCACCCGTGCGGAAGCCGCCACGGCCAAAGCCACCCGGTATCTTGGGAATCGACGAAGACGGGAAGCGGAACTTCGGATACGAGCGGCTGCTGCCCCAGGGTCCGCCCCGGCCGCGCTCGCCACCATCATCATCGTCATCATCGTCATCACGATCGTCGTCGTCATCATCATCCCGGTCACGACGCTTGCGATGCGACTTCTCGAGCAGGTCCCAGAGTTCACGGCTCTGCAGCACACCACCAAGAATGCCGCCGATCACGCTCGTCAGGACGTCCGGCCCCTTCACCTCAAACTGGCTGTTCGGCCGGTCATAGCGACTGGAGCGCATGCGATCCCGGACAGATTCGAGTTCGCCGCGCTTGCGTGCCACGTCACGCGCATCCTCGCGGATTCGGGCAACTTCGGTCTCCGCCCGCGCAATGGCGTTCTGCGTCTGCTCGATCTTCTGCACGAGGCGGTCATCCTCGGGCGTCGGCGTCAGTCGCGCCTCCTGGTACATCGTCTGCAGGCTTTCATGGGCAATCGCCTGCGTCAGCACACCCAGCGCATCATCATGCGCCTTGCGGTCACCATCTGACTGCAGCCGCGTCCGCTCATCCTCCAGCGCAGCCATGGCCTGCTGCGCCTTCGTCAACGCATCACTCGCAACCTTCAACTCGCCCAGCGCCTTGGCCAGCGTGGCTTCCAGCGTCTCGATGCCGGCCTTGAGCAGCGCAGCACGCTCAATGGCCGCCAGCGCCTTGTCCTCGGCATCAACCCGCACCAGAAGGGACTGTGCATGCTCGCGCAGCCGCGCCGGTATCTCGTTCAGGAGCTTGTAGTTCGGACGCGCCGTGTCAAAGCCCACGAGCGCAGCAACCTTTCGGTCGAAGAAGCGGACAAAATTGCCCGCCTTGTACTCCGGCGTACCGAACTTCCTGTTCCAGAGATACATGAACAGCGGATCCGCCTCATACGGCTTGCGCTTCGCGTTGAGGTCAGCCTCGCTCTGCTTGGCCTTTTCATCGGCCCCCTGCGCGATCTCGATCGCACGCTGCGTGGCATCGTATTGCGCCTGCCACGCCGGATCGGATTTGGTTTCGGCCGCGACGCGTTCCTGCAGCTGCGTGATGGGCTCGCGCGCCTGTTCGACAGCAGCCGTCTTCTCCCGGTGCACGCCCTCCACCTGCACCAGCGCGCTCTGCGCACCACCGCAGCGGATCAGGATCTGATCGAGCTTCCCCTTGTGCGCGCGCATGAGTTCCAGCGCACGCCGCTCGGCAGCGTCAAGCTCACCCACGGCCTGGTTGCGCATCAGCGTGTCCAGACGCACCAGCGCCAGCGCCCGGAAGCTCGCCGCCAGCTCGGCACGCAGGCGCTCGGCCTCGGCCGCCGCCGAGCTCAGCACCTGCGTCAGCCGGCTTTCATTCGTCCGAACGCCGGAAATGGCATTCTCCAGCGAACTCAGCGCTTCACGTCCGGTAATGATCATTACTCATCCCACGACGTGATGGCGCCGCCCTCTCTCGGAAACACATAGCGGGGATCCAGTTCGCCACGCACTTTCGTGCCCACGGGATTTTTCTCGATGATGCCGTTGTCGATCTTGTCGTTGCGGATCGCCTGGAAGAAGCTCTCCGGCACGCGAACACCCCAGCGTGTGACCGTCTCGGCCTTGCCTGTCTCTTCATTGACGACACGCACCGACACGCGGTTGCCGTCAGGCTGAACCGCCTCGACGATCAGATAATAGTTGCGGGCATTCGGATTGTTGACGGGTTCCCGCCACACGCCGGACGTCTCGTTGGCGCCGCTGAGCACGTTGACGGAATAGGTCGTCACCAGCTGGTCGCGCAACCCTGTGAGGGACGTAAGGCTCGCCCGCGCGCCCACGACATCACTGCGCGCCAGCGCCGCCTGCCCGTCTCGCTCAAGCCCGTCGATCTGCGAGATGACGGCCGGATCACGCGTCTCCACGCGTGCAGCGCCCGCCGCCGCCTGAAGCGCGCGCGGAAGCTCTTCCGAGAGTTCGATCCGCGCCTGCTCCACCGCCCGCTGGCGTGGCAACTCGAAGCCAAAGTAATTGATCCCCCAAAGCGCCGTCGCAACAACGAGCGCACTGCCAACCCAGCGCCCATAGACGCCGCGCCTGATCCAGAACATGGCAAGGCTGCGTCCAAGCCCGGGTGCCGGTGGCGTATAGGCAAACCGGCTCTCGCGCAGCGCCTTGATGCCCTGGTCTATCGCGGCGTCAGAGACCTCAAGCCCCTGTCCGCGATAGATCTCGCGCAGCCGCCCGCGCAGGGCCGCATCGCGGTCTCCCTGCGCCAGTTCTCGCTCGACAACGAGTTCGCTGTGGCGGATCGTATCCACCACGTCCATCGCCATCATGAGTTCATCAAGCGTTTGGGGCTTTTGCACCCCAGCGGCGCCACTCATCAGAGATTAAAGGCCTTGCCCTGTGCAACAAGCTGCGCGAGGCGCTTCTTGCCATCCTCGACCGCGTCACGGATCTCGGCGGAGTTCTGCGTGGAAAGCTTGCGCATCTCTTCGATGATGACCTGGGATCTCTCCTGGAAGTTCACCACCGAGTCGACGAGTTTCTTGACCGCATCCGCACGGATCGTGGGCCCATAGCCTGCGCGCACGGCCGCTTCCTGCACCTTGTCACCGATTTCAGCGAGCACCTCGATCGACTTCGAGACGCCTTCCTTCATCGCATTGACGGTCTCGGTCGATTCATGCAGGCCGAACATGCCCGTGAACGACGCCTTCAGCGCCGTCAGCACGGTGTCATTTGTCGAGAAGAAGCTCACGGCCTGCGCATAGATGCGCTCCTTCGCGTTCGTCGTCTGCATCAGGCGCGCCATGATGACTTCGGATGTGTTGTACCCGATCGTCAGGTTGTCCGAGAGATCCTTCGCGATCTGGTAGCGCTTGTCCTCATCCTGCGTCTGGCGCAGCACTTCGTCACGGATGAGTTCCAGCTTGGCGCGTTCCGCAGGCTCCGTGCCGGCGAAATTCCCAACCGCCGAAGAAGCCTCGTTCAGCTTCTTCTTGGCTTCCTCAAGCTTCCACTCCGCCTTCTTCAGAACCTCCAGCGCCATGACTTCGGACTGCTTGAGCGCGCCGCGGAAATCGCGGTAGGCCTCAAGGATCGCCGCCTCGCGCTCGATCTGGTTCTTGGTTTCCTTCGTGACGGCAATGTAGATGCCGCGGATCTTGTCGAAGCGGTCGGCAACATCGCCGCGCGTGAGCTTCATCCAGGAGTTCGTCGCGCGCTCCCACACGCTGACCTTGCCATCCGAGATCTGGTCGACCATCGCCTTGGCGTCGTCGCGGATCGAATTGAAGCCTTCCGTGATCTGGCGATAGCGGTCGCCGACAGACATGGCTGACACATGCTCGCGCACGATCTCGTTGAAGCTGGACGCCTGGTTCAGCGTCCGGGCAATGACCGTGATCCGCTCATTGTCGAGATCCGAGATCTTCTGCAGCAACGCATTGATGGGGGCGTCCTCGCCCTTGGCGGGCACGATGCCCATGTCCCGCAGCGTGGTCAGCGCCCGGTCAAGATACTGCATCGGCGTACGGATAATGACATTGGACATCTGGTTCAGCCTCCCACAAAGCGCGGGGCAACATGTGGGTGATCCGCAACGGAACTGCAAGGCCACAGCCGCAATTTTTCGCGGATTTCAGGCCTTAGCCGCAGGAGATCGTCTCGGCGTAGCTCTTTTGTGCCATCGCCTGTGGATCGGTAACGGCCCGGACGAAGTTGGCAGAGTACATGGCCGTGTCACATTCCACGGTCGCGTAGAAGCTGTCGATCACGATCGTGACGTCGCCGGAAATCGAACGGATCTTCTCCGCCCTGACCTGCGCGGCCAGATCCGGTGCCACTACCGCCTTCAGGAACGCATCGGCATTGCGGAAATAAAAGCCCGCAACGGCTCCACGCTCCTTCAAGTAGGGCAGAAGCCAGCGCGACTGGTCATCCGGCATGAAATAGAGATCAGGCTTTGGATAGGCGATCCCGACTTCGTCAGCCGGATTGTTGCGGCCATACACATACTTGCCCGTCAGCTGGACCTGCCCCGAAAAATAGACACCATCGATCGACTTCTTCTCGATCTTGAGGGGACTTTCCTTCGGAATGGCATAGACCACGCCCTGATGGGCATTCTTTACAAGCCGCTCCGTCGACCGCGCCTCGGCAGCATGAGCCACCGGCATCGTCATCAGGCCCGCAACAAACAGCAGAAATCCGGCAAACCGCATCACGTCAATCCTCAGGGATAGCCCATGGTGCCTGCCAGAAGGGGCAGAATTAGGGCGCCAAGATGAACGGGATGTCAGATGTGGATCGCGTGCCCCAGCGCCTTCAGCGCGCTTTCGTGGAAGGCTTCGCTCAGCGTCGGGTGTACGTGGATCGTACCCGCGATGTCTTCAAGCAGCGCACCCATCTCGAGCGCCGTCGCAAACTGCGATGACAGCTCCGAAACATGCTTGCCAACGGCCTGGATGCCCAGCACGCGGTGATCGCTTTTGCGCGCGACGACACGCACGAAGCCACCATTGTCGCCACCATCCATCGACAGCGCCCGCCCGTTCGCCGAGAACGGGAACTGGCCAACGACGACCTCGATCCCCTGCTTCGCCGCATCGGCGGGCGACAAGCCCGCGCTGACGATCTCGGGCTCCGTGAAGCACACGGCAGCAATCGCCACCGGATTGAAGCGGCGTTTGTGGCCCGCAATGATCTCGGCCACCATCTCGCCCTGCGCGGACGCCTTGTGCGCCAGCATGGGCTCGCCAACCAGGTCGCCGATCGCCCAGACATTGTGCATCGACGTGCGGCACTGGTCGTCGACCTTCACGAAGCGGCCATCCATGTCGACCGCCATGTTCTCAATCCCCCAGCCTTGCGTGTTGGGCTTGCGGCCGACCGTCACCAGGATCTTGTCCGCCGGAATGGAAAGCGGCTTGCCATCGGCCGTCTCGACCAGAAGCGCCGTGCCCTGCTTGCCCGTCTCCGCCCCCTTGGCCTTCGCGCCGAGATGAAGCGTGACGCCATTGCGGTCCAGCCAGCGCTTCACCGGCGCAACCAGTTCCGCATCATAGAGCGGCAGGATCTGGTTCTCGGCCTCGACGATCGTCACCTTCGTGCCCAGCTTCGCAAACGCGATGCCAAGCTCCAGCCCGATATAGCCCGCGCCTACAACTGCCAGCGCCTTGGGCAGCGCATCAAGCGACAGCGCCTCGGTCGAACTGATCACCGGACCACCAAACTTCATGAACGGCAACTCGCTCGGCACCGACCCATTGGCGAGGATCACGTGCTCGGCGTGGATCGTTGTGTCCCCCACCGTGCAGGTCTTGCCATCGGAGAACACGGCAAAGCCGTTGACCACGCGCACCTTGGCTCGCTTCAGCAGACCCGTCACGCCAGTGTTCAGCTTGTGGACGATGGTCTCCTTCCACTTCACCGTTTCCCCGAAATCGAGAGACGGAGGCGCCGACAGCTTCACGCCATGAACAGGCTTCTCCGCCGCATGACGCATGCTCTCGAATTCGCCAGCCACGTGGATGATCGCCTTCGAGGGAATGCACCCACGGATGAGGCACGTGCCGCCCAGCTTGTCAGCCTCGACAATCGTCGTATCCAGCCCCAGCTGACCGGCACGGATCGCCGCCACATAACCGCCAGGACCACCGCCGACGACGAGCACTTTTGTTCTGATCACTTCCGCCACAGCCAATCCCTTCCAAATCCTTTGTTATCCCGGAGCTTGGCCGAGCTCAATCGCGAGAGCGATTGAAGCGCGAGGCCTGCATCCGGGACCCAGAGCCACCGGCAGTCCACTGTCATCCCTGGGTCCCGGCACGCGCTTCGCTTGCCCGGGATGACAGATTTTTATGCCATGAACATCAACGCCGGATGCTCCAGCAGCGCCTTCACGCGCTGGATGAACTGCGCCGCGTCGTACCCATCGACAACCCGGTGATCAAACGACGACGACAGGTTCATCATCTTGCGCACGACAATCGCGCCATCACGCACGACCGGACGATCAATGATCGCATTGGGTCCAATGATCCCGACTTCCGGGTGATTGATCACCGGCGTCGTCACCACGCCGCCGATGGGACCGAGGCTCGTGATGGTGATCGTCGAACCCGAGAGCTCATCCCGCGTCGCCTTGTTGTCACGCGCCGCGCTCGACACGCGGGTCACTTCCGCCGCCGCCTGCCAGAGATCCATCGCCTCCGCATGCTTGACGACCGGCACGATCAGCCCGTTCGCCGTCTGCGTCGCGATGCCGATATGGACCGGACGAAAACGGTGCACGACACCAGCCTCATCATCATAGCGCGCGTTGATCTGCGGAAAATCAGGCAGCACTTTCACAAGCGCGCGCATCATGAACGGCAGCAGCGTCAGCTTAGGCTGGTCCTTCTGCTTCGTCGCATTCATGTGGGCCCGCAGCGCCTCGAGCTCCGTCATGTCGATTTCCTCGACATAGGCGAAATGCGGAATGCGCCGCTTGGCGTCCTGCATCTTCTCGGCGATCTTGCGGCGAAGGCCAATGACCTTGATCTCGTCGACACCTTCGCGGCGAACCAATCCACTACCCGACGAACGCGCGGACGAACCACCGCGCGCGACAAAGCTGTCCAGGTCCGCATGCAAGATCCGGCCGCCCGGCCCCGAGCCTTCGACAAACTGCAGCTTGATGCCAAGCTCGTCCGCACGCTGTCGAACTGCCGGCGACGCCAGCGGCTTGTCGCCGAACACGCGCGGGGCCACAGGAACTGCAGCCTCGACCTTCACCGGCTCCGGCGCAGGCTTGGGAGGCGGCGGAGGCGCAGCCTTTCGCTCTTCAGCCTTCGGGGCCGGCGCTTCCGCAGGCTTTGCAGCCCCATTGCGCTTGACGCTAGCTTCGTTCCCTGCCCCTTCAACCTCGAACTCGACCAGCGGAGCGCCAACGGGCGCCATGGCACCCGCCTCACCATGGAGGGCAATGATCTTGCCACTCACCGGCGACGTCATTTCGACCGTCGCCTTGTCCGTCATGACATCGACGATATGCTGGTCTTCCTTGATCACGTCGCCGATCTTGACGTGCCACGCCACGATCTCGGCCTCAGCCGTGCCTTCGCCAACGTCGGGAAGCTTGAAGATGTACTTTCCCATGGCTCTCAACCCTCCATCACGCGACGCAAGGCATCGCCGATTCGCTGCGGTCCCGGAAAATACTGCCATTCAAAGGCATGCGGATAGGGCGTGTCCCAGCCCGTCACGCGCAGCACCGGCGCTTCCAGGTGATAGAAGCAGTTCTCCTGCACCAGCGCGGACAGCTCCGCTCCAAAGCCGCTGGTCTTCGTCGCTTCATGCACGATCACGCAGCGCCCGGTCTTCTCCACCGACTGGATGATCGTCTCCATGTCCACCGGCCAGATCGTTCGCAGGTCGATCACTTCGGCGTCGATGCCCGTATCGGCCGCGGCCGCCAGCGACACATGCACCATGGTGCCATAGGCCAGAACCGTCACCGCCTCGCCCGCCCGCGCAATGCCCGCCTTGCCCAGCGGCACGGTGTAATAACCTTCAGGCACGTCACTCGCCGGATGCTTGTTCCAGGCCGAGACAGGCTTGTCGTGATGACCATCGAAGGGACCATTGTAGATCCGCTTCGGCTCGAAGAACATGACCGGGTCATCATCCTCGATCGAGGCAATCAGCAGGCCCTTCGCATCGTAAGGATTGGACGGAATGACCGTCTTCAGCCCGCACACATGCGTGAACAGCGCCTCGGGGCTCTGGCTATGCGTCTGTCCGCCAAAGATGCCGCCACCATAGGGTGAGCGCAGCGTGATGGGCGACGTAAAGTCAGCGGCCGAGCGATAGCGCAGGCGCGCCGCCTCCGACACGATCTGGTCATAGGCCGGATAGATGTAGTCCGCGAACTGGATTTCGACGACGGGCCGAAGGCCATAGGCCCCCATCCCAATGGCCGTCGCGACAATGCCGCTCTCCCCGATCGGCGTGTCGAAGCAGCGCTGGATGCCGTGCTTCTTCTGCAGGCCGTCCGTCGCGCGGAACACGCCGCCGAAATAACCTACGTCTTCGCCAAACACGAGTACGTCGGGATTGCGTGTGAGCATCACGTCCATCGCCGAGTTGATTGCCTGTATCATGTTCATCGTGGGCATGGCTCAGACTCCCATTTCCTGGCGCTGCTTTCGCAGGTGCCACGGCATTTCCTTGTAGACGTCCTCGAACATGGTCTTCACGCTCGGGATCTTGCCGCTGCCCAGCACGCCGTTCTCCTCGGCTTCCTTCTGCGCCTTGCGGACTTCGTCCTCGCACGCCTTCTCGAGGTCGGCATGCTCCGCCGCGGACCACTTGCCCAACGCAATGAGATGCTGCTTCAACCGCTCGACCGGATCCCCCAGCGGCCAGGCCTGCGCCTCGCCTGCAGGGCGATAGCGGTTCGGGTCATCGCTCGTCGAATGCCCTTCGACACGATAGGTGAAGTGCTCGATCAGCGTCGGCCCCAGGTTCGAGCGCGCGCGATCCGCGGCCCACTTCGTCACCGCATAGACCGCAAGGAAATCGTTGCCGTCCACGCGAAGCCCCGGCATGCCATACCCGATGCCGCGCGCCGCAAATGTGGATTCCTCGCCGCCGGCAATGCCCTGGTAGGACGAGATGGCCCACTGGTTGTTCACGACATTCAGCACGACCGGCGCCTGATAGACCGCCGCGAATGTCAGCCCGTGGTGGAAGTCGCCTTCCGCCGTGGACCCTTCACCGATCCAGGTGGCGGCAATGCGGTCATCATTCTTGTAGGCTGACGCCATCGCCCAACCCACCGCCTGGCTGAACTGTGTCCCCAGGTTTCCGGAGATGGAGAAGAAGCCATATTGCTTGGCCGAATACATGATCGGCAGCTGGCGCCCCTTGATCGGATCCTTCTCGTTCGAGAAGATCTGGTTCATCATGTCGACCAGCGGATAGCCGCGCGACACGAGCAGGCCCTGCTGCCGATAGGACGGAAAGCACATGTCGTCGGTATCAAGTGCCGCCGCCTGCGCCACCGCCACCGCTTCTTCCCCGGTACATTTCATGTAGAAGGACGTCTTCCCCTGCCGCTGCGCCAGGTACATGCGCCCGTCAAAGATGCGCGTCGTCACCATGTGGCGCAGGCCACGCTTCATCGTGTCGACATCCAGCCGCGGGTCCCAGGGACCGACAGCCTTGTGGTCGCTGTCCAGCACCCGGATCAGCGTATACGCCAGGTCAGACACATCCTTGGCCGTCGCATTGATGTCCGGCCGGCGCACCTCGCCAGCCTTGGGCACCTTGATGTTGCTGAAGTCGGGATGATCCCCCGGACGGTACTTTGGTTCGGGAATGCGAAGGGAAAGTGCAACGCGGTTCGGGCGTTCCGGTACCGTCTTGGCCATGGGTGATCTCGACTGAAAATTTGGCGGAATTTGGCGCGAGGAGATAGGCGCGCAAATCCCAAGCGTCAACGCCATTTCTTGGGCAAAGGTCAACGAAAGTCAGGCACTCAGAAGATTACGGTTGCCGCACATCCACCCGACCATTTCGTTCAATTCCCCATACCCCGCAGCAACTTTCCGCCACCCAATCTTGTGCACCGCACAACGCATCTCAATTATCTTCCCCAAACGCGGCGCGTTTGGGGAAGTGGGTGCGTCACGCCAAAGGCGTGCTGCACCCGAAGGGGTCAGCACCCGCCACCGAACTCCATCCCCTGCAGCAGGCTACGCCTGCGCAGGTACTTCCTCACTGCGTGAGGAAGAGAAAACGTTCGTCTCCTCCTCACGACAGTGAGGAGGTGGCTGCGCACGCCGTAGCTTCAGCGAAGGCGTGCTGCAAACGGAGGAGTTACCCACGGCGCAGGCAATCGCACCAGACTCAAAGGCTCGGATTGATGAGGAACTTCTCCCCCGTCGCCCGCCTGTTATAGACCGCGATGTTCTCGGGCTTCAGCGCATCAGCCAGCGAGATCGTCCGCGTATAGTGGCTCGCAAACGTCGTCTTGATCTCATCCACCACGCGCTGGCGCAACCGAACCACTTCCGCCGGACCCGCCTTCATCAGGAACGGCGTCAGCAGCCAGCCACCGACAGCCCACGAGAAGCCATAGGAGCGCGACAGCTCCGTCGGCGACATGTCGAGCCCGCCATAGATGTAGAGCTGCTTGAACGTGGTCGAACCATAGCGGCTATAGCTCGACGCATCCCGGCTCGCGGCGATTTCCATCGCCGTCAGGATCTGGCTGCCGAGCTTGCCGCCGCCGATCGCATCAAACGCCAGCGTCGCCTTCGTTTCGACAAGCGCCTTCACCAGGTCGTCGTGGAACGTCGGCGCCGTCGAGTTGCAGACATGCTTCGCACCGATGTCGCGCAGGATCTTCTCCTGCTCGGCGCTGCGCACGATGTTGACGAGGGGAATGCCATCTTTCGCGCACAGCTTGGAGAGCATCTGCCCCAGGTTCGACGCCGCAGCCGTGTGCACGATGGCCTTGTGCCCTTCGCGCTTCATCGTCTCGACCATGCCGAGCGAGGTCAGCGGATTGACGAAGCAGGATGCGCCTTCAGACGCCGTCGTGCCATCCTTCAGCACCAGCGCATCAGCAGCCTTCGCCGTCCGGTACTGCGCATACATCGCGCCACCAAACGTGGCGACCGTCTTGCCGAGCAGGGCCTGCGCCTCTTTCGACGCGCCAGCCTTCACGACAACACCCGCGCCTTCATTGCCCACGGGCAGCGAGTGGTCAAAGCGGGCTGCCATCATGCGCATCGCCGGCGCCGGCATCTGCGCCGTCACCTTGAAGTGCTCGCCCGAACCACTCGTCGTGGCCTTGCTCATGTCGGCCGGCCCAATCAGCAGGCCGAGGTCGGAAGGATTGATCGGCGTCGCATCAATGCGAATGACAACCTCATCCGCCGCCGGTTCCGCAACCGGAACCCGCGTCAGTGAGATCTCAAGCACGCCTTCTTTCGTGAGGAGCGACCGCAACTGCAGGCCGGTAGCAGGAACATTCGTCATGAAAAATCTCCAATATGTTGGAGCGCATCCACCACGCCGCACCTCTCCCGTCAAGCGGCGAGCGGGTCATTAGTGGGCCAGAGCGCTGACCCCATCGGGTGCAGCACCTCCGGTGCGCACCCACTTCCCCAAACGCTTCGCGTTCAGGGAAGATAACATCACCACGTCTCTTCCCCATGCCTGCGGCATGGGGAAGTGGGTGCGTCACGCCGAATGCGTGCTGCACCCGAAGGGGTCAGCGCCCAGCCTACCCGGCCAGCGCCCTCTCCCACTCAGCCATCAACCCCTGCACCGAGCCAGTCCCAAACACATACCGGTCCGCACGCACAATCACTGCGTCAGCGCCATTCCCATCAAGATAAGCCCCAAGCTTCTGCGCAAACGGCTTCAACCTGTCGCCATCCAGCGCCTCAACCCGCGCCAGCATTTTGCCCGACACACCCGCCACATCAGCGCCCCGCCGTGCAATCAGCCACGCGCCACGTCCCATCACGTCATCAACACGCCAGCCACCAACTTCATCCTGCGGAAAGATCGACGCAGCCCTTGCCGCCCCGACCACAAACACCCCCGGCCCCATCTTCGGATCCGCTGGCGGCACCGGCTGCTCGCCTGCCGCGCGCTGCGCCAGCATCATCGCATCACGCTGAGCCGCCATGGCGGAATCCGGCATGCAGACCACGCGCCCCATGGCAATCGCCGTCTCGGTCACCGCCCGCACATGCGGCTCGCGTTCAGTCTGGTACGTGTCGAGCAAGCCATCGCCCGCTTCACCACGCAACACAGCCCCAAGCTTCCACGCTATGTTCACCGCATCGCGGATGCCCGAGCACATGCCCTGCCCCGCAAAGGGAGGCGTCTGGTGTGCGGCATCACCGGCAAGGATCACGCGTCCGCGCCGCCATTCATTCGCGATGAGCCCGTGGAACCGATAGACCGCCTTGCGATCAATCTCGATGTCCCCGTCATTCACCCAAGCCGTCAGCAGCTGCGCAATGACCGCATCATCGAGAAACGCCTGCGGGTCCTCACCCGGCCGGATCATGAACTCCCAGCGATGCCGCCCCGGCCCCATGAGCACGCAGGTCGTCGGCCGTACCGGATCACAGATCTGCAGGTTCAGCAACGGCATGCGCTCGGGCCGTTTCACTTTCGCGTCCACGACAAGCCAGGGCTCATCAAAGCCATAGTCGAATTGCCCGATCTTCAGCGCCTTGCGCACAGGGCTGGAAGCCCCGTCACACGCGATGAGGAACTTGGCCCTCACGGTCTCGAGCTTGCCTGACGCATCCACGATCGTTCCGGTGACACTGTCGCCCGCCGCTTCAAACACGTCGAGCCGGACGCCCAGTCGCGTCTCGACGCCGGGATAATCCTTGAGCTTCGAGCGCAGCGCCCGCTCCAGATCCGGTTGGTTGAACATCCAGCTTGGCGCATAGCCCGACGCGACGATCACATCGCCGAGGTCGTAGTGCAGCAGCGCCTCACCCTTTGCCGTCCGGAACTCATAGGCCGGCGCGCGCCGCGACACCTTCATCGCCTCGTCCAGAAGACCAAGCCCCTGCCACACCCGCATGATCTCTGCATCGAAATGCGCGGCACGCGGCAGCGGATAGACGTCAGTGTCGCGCTCGACGGCAAGCACGCGAAGCCCCTGCTGTCCAAGCAGATTGGCCAGCGTCGCACCAACCGGCCCGAGGCCTGAAATAAGGACGTCGACGTCAATCATGCTTCCGGCCTCAGCGTTGCCTCGATCGCACCAATGCGATCAATCTCGATGCGCATGACATCGCCGGCCTTGAGGAACTTAGGCGGCTTCAGCGCAGCGCCCACACCACCCGGCGTGCCGGTAAAGATGATGTCACCCGGCTCCAGCGTCATCGCCTTGCTCAGATGCGCGATCTGGTCGAACACGTTGAACACCAGGTGCTGCGTATTCGAGTCCTGGCGCTTCTCGCCATTCACGAAAGCGCGGATACCCAGCGCGTGCGGATCGCCAAGCTCATCGCTCGTCACGATCCACGGCCCGATCGGCCCATGCGTGTCGAAGCTCTTGCCCAGGATCCATTGCGGCGTCTTGAACTGCCAGTCGCGCGCCGTGACGTCATTGCCAACGGTGTAGCCGAAGATGACCTCATGCGCCTTCTCCTTCGGCACATGCTTGCAGCGCGTCCCGATGACGACGACGAGTTCCGCCTCATAGTCGATCAGCTGCGATGCCTTCGGCATTTCCACATCCGCAAAAGGCGCATGGATGGAGTTCACCGTCTTGGCAAACCAGACCTGCTCCTCCGGCGTCTTCTGCCCGCTTTCTTCGATATGGTCCGCATAGTTCAGTCCGATCGCCATGGCCTTCGAAGGCCGCGGCACCGGCGCCTGCAACGTCACCGCACTGAGCGCGAAGTCAGCCTTGCGCGAAGCCGCCGAAGCAACAGTAGCCTTCACCTTCGGCCAGGCGGCGATCAGCCCGACCATGTCCTTCGGCAAGGATGCATCCGTCTTCGAAAGGTCAACGATCCCGCCCTCAACCACAAGCCCAACGCGCGTCGAATTCGATTCCGTAAATGTCACAAGCTTCATCGGTCTTCTCCTGTATTCTCTTTCCACCTGTCATCCCGGAAGCTAGGCGAGCACAATCGCGAATGCGATTGTCATGCGAGCCTGCTATCCGGGACCCAGAACCGCAAACGCAGCGCATAATGTCCCTGGGTCCCGGCTCACGCTTCGCTCGCCGGGATGACCAGATTTTTTTTTGCTAGTCACCCATATCCGCCGGCATCTTCATCCCCCACTGCACGCCCATGAGGTCCATCGGCGTCGCTTCGCGCGAACCCCAACTGGCCGTCAGCACGTCGCCATCCGTCCAGTGCTCCAGCGTGTGTCCCCACGGATCGCGCCAGTAGTCGAAGATCTGGCTGCCCAGAAAATGGCGCCCGACACCCCACTGGTGCCGATACGCCTTGTCCTTGAGCAGGTCATGCCCGCTCATCAGGTCATCAAGGTCAGTGACCTCATAAGCGGCGTGATTGAACTTCGGCGCCCCGGTACCGAGGAGAAACAGCGTGTGATGATCCGCCGGCTTCTCACCCCGGTCACAGCGCATGAACGCACCGAGCGAAAATTCCGGCGACATCTTGATCTCGTCCGACGTGATGAAGCCGAAGTGCTCCTTGTACCAGGCCTCGCTCGCACGGAAGTTCGAGACATTCAGCACGCAGTGGCCCAGCCGCCGGATATGCGACGCCCCTTGCCGCACGCGCTTCGGCGCATTGGCGCGCGTCTGCGCCCGGGCATCGTTGAGGATCGCGGCGGGCGGCGGCGCAACCGCAGGCGCAGCCTCGCGTCCCGCAACAGCCTCGACGGAAAACCCGTCAGGGTCTTTCAGGCGCACGACCTTGCCGCCACCCGGACCTTCAAGTGCCTCGACCTTCGAGCCCGTCTTGGCCGCCAGCGCTTCGAGATCCCCGACCGAAAGCGCGCGGAACGCAACGCCGGCAAAGCCGGGCTCGCCCTTGTGGGTCACATGGAGGAAGGGATCGCTACCCTCCCCGCGCATGTAGAGCGTATTGGCATCGCGCGCCGCACGCACCATCCCGAAGTCGTTGAGGAACGCTTCCATCTGGTCGAGGTCCGGCGCACTGAACCGCACGAAGGCGATGTCATCGGCTTTGATCATGTCTGTGATTCCTTCCTGCGTGTTTCCATTGTTGTCCGGGCAAGGCGTTGGGCCTCGGCCGGTTTCATGCCAAGTCCGGTGAGCGCAATCGCGACCGCGTCGCTGGCAAATTCGTAAGGCGCGTCGACCGGCCGCTGTGTCTCCGCCAGGCGCATCGCCGCCGACATGGCGGAGCCCAGCGTGATCACCACGGCCGCATTCAGCGACGGCACCTGGAAGATCTTTGTCTTCTGCCCGAGCACGATGTCCGCCCGGATGCCGGCATTGATCGGCGTCTCCGGATCGACGGAGCCCGGTATGAGCCGCATCAGCGCCCGCGCCCTGACAGGCTGGCGGATGGCAAAGTCGAGCACGGTCGCAAGGCCATTTGCCATGCGCACGGCGGCATCCTTCACGCCATGGTTCATCCGCGTGATCCGGTCTTCCAGATCCAGCCGGATCTGCCGGCCAATCGCGGCCGCAAGATCATCCTTGTCCTGGAAGTGCGTGTAGAACGTGCCCTTCGCGACATCCGCCTCTTCGGTGATCGCGTCGATCGAAAGCGCATCGAGCCCGTGCTGGGCCACCAGGCGCTCCGCCGCCGCCACAAGCTCGCCGCGCGTCCGTTCGCGCTTGCGTGTTCCACGGGGTGCTGCTGTTGCCTCGCTCATAAATGACCATTTAGTCAAAAATGACCATTTAGTCAATTACATTCGCAACCGCGCAAGTCAGCGAAATGGCTGCACCCGAAAGGGGCCATTCGAACTGACTCAAGCGCCGCATGAGCGCGATTTGCGGATTGTTCTTTTAAGTGCCGCGGACAGGCTGGAAAACGTGAACAACACGACCACGCCTGGCTTCACCTTTGGTCGTGCGCTTGCGCGCCGTCGATGCCTCAGCCCTGCGCGCCACGGTCCAGTTCCGCACAGGTCCCGAGTCGAGGTGAATGAAGTGATTATCGGGATACCAGCCTACGCCACCACGTGCCATCCTGCGGGCAATTCGCGCGGCGCTCGACAGATTGGAATCGAGCGAGATATCGATGGCCCGCCCTTCAAGGTGCTTGCTTTTTTCTGCGACGCCGAAGATGCGAGACGCCAGCATCTCGTTCGTCTTCTTTGTCCGGTAGGCGGATAATACCGTCGCCCGCGACAAGCCCGCGTGCTCCACGACGTCAGCAAGAAAATCGAGCGTTTCGACATAGATGGGGCCGGAGGCGTTTTCACGATGATCCCGCAGGAACATGGCAAGATCCACCATCGCTTCCGGGATCGGCCCAATCCTGTCGCGGTAAGGGCCTGAAAAAACTTCACCTGTGTGATCATTCTTCAAAAACAGCCTGCGGGGTGCAGAGCGGTCTGCAAAGGTGAAGGGCTCCGCATCGCTCAAGATGCGCGAATGCGCCGCCCGACCGAAGATCAAGGTCAGGCCTGTTCCAAGAAGAATGTCCCGTCGTCGGAAGCGCATGGCTGTGATTTAGGGTGCCGCAGTCGAGAACACCATGCCTGCGGGTGCATTTGTGAACAGGGAATTTCGGCCAATTGTCACGCCAGCCCCAAATAGGCGAGCATCCTCGAGGAACTTCCCCCACACAGCCCATTGACTCCGGCATCCCGTCGTGAGACAAAGAACATAACGGGAACAAACCCCAAGAACACACAACTTCCGGAGACTGACCCGTGCCAAGACCTATGGCGGCGGAGGGGCTTTTGCCCCTTAAGCAGACCGCATCTCTAAAGCAAACCATCGCGGCAATCGAGGCCGTTTGTCTTAACGGCAAGGCAAAAAGCGCGCGCGTCCATGTGGATACGGGACTGCCCGGAATGGATGAGGCGCTCGGCGGCGGCATCGCGCGAGCCACGATCCACGAGATAATGCCAAGGTCCGTCCAGGATCTCGGGGCCGCGGCAGGCTTCGCCTTCGGGGTCGCCGCCCGCGCCCAGGAGACAAGCGCCCACACGCTTTATATCCAGCACGACTTCACCAGCGCCGAAACCGGCCGCCCCTATCTGCCGGGACTGAAGCTCTCGGGCTTCGACACCTCGTCACTCATCTATCTTCATGTGCCACAGGCCGAAGACGTGCTGTGGGCCATGAACGAGGCGCTCAAGTGCCGGGGCTTCTCGTCCGTCATCGCGGAGTTTCCGGCCCATACGCGCGTGCTCGACCTGACAAGCACGCGACGCCTCGCACTCGCCGCACAGGAAGGCCTGGGCCTGGGTCTCATCCTGCGCCACGCCGCAACCATCGAACCCAATGCGGCAACGACACGCTGGCTCGTGTCCTCCGCACCCAGCCGCGGCAGCGAACATGGCGGCATGGGCGCACCGAACTTCCACCTGGACCTCGTGAAGAACCGCTTTGGCTCGTCTGGCCAATGGCAGGTCGAATGGCATGCACATGAACGCAAATTCGAACACGCACACGCAGCCGGTACGCCGCTATCTGGCAATCTGGTTCAACCATCTGTCTACCGACAGGATCGAGCGCGCCCATTCGCCACGGCGGTCTGACGCGCGCATCGTCGTCCACGAGGTCAAGGGAGCCCTGCGCCTGCACGCCATGAACGCTGGCGCCCAGCGCCTGGGGCTGCGCCGGACAATGCCGCTGGCCGACGTGCGGGCCATGTACCCTGCAATCGCGGTAGATAACGCCGACGAAGCCGCAGACGCGCGCCTGCTCGAAGCCATCAGCGACTGGCTCTCGCGCTACACGCCTCTCGTGGGCCTCTCGCCACCGGACGGCGCGATGCTCGACATCACGGGCTGCGCCCACCTCTTCGGTGGCGAGGACGCCATGCGCAGGGACGTCGTGCGCCGCCTGCACGAACAGGGAATGTCGGCACGCACCGCCATCGCCGGCACGCCCGGCGCCGCCTGGGCCCTCTCGCGTTACGGGGAACGGCGCAACATCACCGATGCCGAACTGAAGGAAGTACTGCAGCCATTGCCCCTCGCCGCACTTCAGCTCGACGCCGCCAAAGTCGACGCCCTCGCCCGCGTGGGACTGAAGAAGATCGGCGACATCATGGATCGCCCGCGCGCACCGCTGGCCGCCCGCTTCGGCGCAGGCCTCCTGCAACGCCTCGACCGCGCCCTCGGCCTGGACGACGAACCCATCACCCCGCGTCTGCCCGTGGCGCCCTACCTGTCCGAGCGCAACTTCCTCGAACCCGTCATGCACGAGGCCTTCATCCTGCAGACAATCGAGCACCTGGCCGCCGACCTGTCACGACGCATGGAAGAACGTGGCGAAGGCGCGCGCGCCCTGCAGGTCACGCTCTTCCGTGTCGATGGCGCCGTGCGCCGCCTGTCGGTCGCCACGTCAAAACCGCAGCGTGATCCCAAGGCCCTCCACCGCCTGTTCAGGGAGCGCTTTTCCTCGCTCACCGACGAACTGGACCTGGGCTGCGGCTTCGATGTCATCCGCCTCGCCGTCACCACCGCCGAGAAAGCCGAGATCGCGCAAACCGACCTCGTCTCCACCGCCACCGGCAGCGACGACCTCGCCCACCTGATCGACCGCCTCGGCGTACGATTCGGCCCCCGCCGCGTAAAGCGCCTCGGCTTTGCCGAAAGCCACGTCCCCGAATACGCCGTCACCGAGGTCCCCCATCGTCTGCAGCAGGCTGACGCCTGCACAGCCACTTCCCCCGTAAACGGGGGAAGAAAAGAACAGTCCTTTCTTCCCCCGCCTCACGGTGTTTCTTCCCCCGCTTGCGGGGGAAGTGGCTGCGCAGCGCAAAGCGCTGCTGCAGACGATGGGGGACAGGACACCCTCGCCCCCGCCCGCCCCCTGCGCCTGTTCGAGCGCCCCGAACCCGTCGACGCCATCGCCGAAGTTCCCGACGGCCCGCCCGTCCGCTTCCGCTGGCGCCGCGTCACGCATGAAGTCGTGTACACCGAAGGCCCCGAGCGCATCGCCATGGAATGGTGGCGCGACGACACCGGCCGCAGCCTCACGCGCGACTACTTCCGCGTCGAGGACCGCTCCGGCCACCGCTTCTGGCTCTACCGCGAAGGCCTCTTCGGCACCGAAACCGACCGCCCGCAATGGTACATGCACGGACTTTTCGCATGATCCCCCATCGCCTGCAGCACCTTCGGTGCCCAGGCACTTCCCCCGCTGAAGCGGGGGAAGAAAGCGCTCGTGTTTCTTCCCCCGTTTACGGGGGAAGTGGCTGCGCAGCGCGAAGCGCTGCTGCAGACGATGGGGGAAGCCGCTAGATGCACCCCTACGCCGAACTCGCCGTCACCACCAACTACGCCTTCCTGCGCGGCGCCTCTCATCCGCATGAACTCGTGCAGCAGGCCCACGCGCTCGGCCTTGCCGCGATCGGGGTCACCGACCGCAACGCAGTCGCGGGTGTCGTGCGCGCGCACGTGCAGGCAAAGGAACTGGGCATGCGCATCGTGCCAGGCTGCCGCCTCGTCTTCAGCGACAGCACCCCCGACATCCTCGCATATCCACGCGACCGCGCCGCCTGGGGGCGTCTCAGCCGCCTGCTCACCACCGGCAACCGCCGCGCGGAGAAAGGCGACTGCATCCTGCGCCTGGATGATCTCATCGAACACGCCGAAGGCCTGCAACTCATCCTGCTGCCCCCGCGCCCCGACATCGACCTCGCCGCACCCACCCTGAAGCGCCTCGCACACACGCGTCTCTGGCTCGGCGCCACCATGCGCTATCGCGGCGATGATCTGCGCCACCTGAAGCGCCTCGAGGCTCTCGCCCGCGAACATCGCATCCCCATGATCGCGACAAACGATGTGCTCTACCACACCCCCGAACGCCGCCTGCTGCAGGACGTGATGACCTGCATCCGCGAGCACACGACGCTCGAACGTGCCGGCTTCCACCTCGAAGCCAATGCCGAGCGCCACCTGAAGAACCCGCAGGAAATGGCGCGCCTCTTCCGCCGCCATCCCGACGCAATCGCCGAGACCATGCGCTTCCTCGAAGGCTGCACCTTCTCGCTCGAACAGTTGCGCTATGAGTACCCGGAGGAAACCTGCGAAGGCTTCGCCTCGCCACAGGAAGCGCTCGCCGCCTTCACCGAGGAAGGTGCCGCCAAACGCTACCCGCAAGGCATCCCGTCAAAAGTCCGCCACGCGCTCGAACACGAACTGAAGCTCATCGCGGAACTCAACTACGCGCCCTACTTCCTCACCGTCTACGACATCGTCCGCTTCGCGCGGTCAAAGGGCATCCTGTGCCAGGGCCGCGGCTCGGCCGCAAACTCCGCCGTCTGCTACTGCCTCCACGTGACCGAGGTCGACCCGAACCAGATCGACCTCCTGTTCGAACGCTTCGTCTCCGCCGAGCGCCGCGAACCACCCGACATCGACGTCGACTTCGAGCACGAGCGCCGCGAGGAAGTCATCCAGTACATCTACAACCGCTATGGCCGACACCGCGCAGGCCTTGCAGCCACCGTGATCTGCTATCGCGGCCGCAGCGCCGTCCGCGACGTCGGCAAGGTCTTCGGCCTCTCGGAAGACACGATCAGCGCCCTCTCCGGCACGCTCTCCGGCTGGACGTCCGCCGCCCCCGTTGATGACCAGGTCCGCGCCCTGGGCCTCGACCCGACGGATCGCCGCCTCGCACTCGCCCTCAAGCTGGCGGACGAACTCGGCGACTTCCCGCGCCATCTCTCGCAGCATGTCGGCGGCTTCGTGATGACACGCGGCCGTCTCGACGAACTGATCCCGGTTTCCAACGCCACCATGGAGAACCGCACCGTGGTCGAGTGGGACAAGGACGACCTGAACGCACTCGGCATCCTCAAGGTCGACGTGCTCGCGCTCGGCATGCTGTCCTGCGTGCGCAAGGCGCTCGCCATGCTGCACGACAATTACGGCCTTGAGCCAACGCTCGCAGCAATCCCGAAGGAAGAGCCCGCCGTCTACGACATGCTCTGCCGCGCCGACTCGGTCGGCGTCTTCCAGGTCGAGAGCCGCGCCCAGATGTCGATGCTGCCACGCCTGAAGCCGCGCGAATTCTACGACCTCGTGATCGAGGTCGCGATCGTGCGCCCCGGCCCCATCCAGGGCGGGATGGTGCACCCCTATCTGCGCAGGCGTCAGGGACAGGAAGAAATCGTCTACCCGAAGGAGGAACTGAAGACCGTCCTCGGCAAGACACTCGGCGTGCCGCTCTTCCAGGAGCAGGCCATGCGCATCGCCATCGTCGCCGCCGGCTTCACCGCCTCGGAGGCCGACCGCCTGCGCCGCGCCATGGCCACCTTCCGCCGCATGGGAACGATCAACAGCTTCGAGGAGAAGTTCGTGAAGGGCATGATCGCGCGCGGCTATGACCCCGACTTCGCGGATCGCTGCTTCAGGCAGATCCAGGGCTTCGGCGATTACGGCTTCCCTGAAAGCCACGCCGCCAGCTTCGCCCTGCTCGTCTACTATTCGTCCTGGATCAAGTGCCACTACCCCGACGTCTTCGCGGCCGCCTTGCTGAACTCGCAGCCCATGGGCTTCTACGCCCCCGCCCAGATCGTCCGCGACGCCCAGGAACACGGCGTCGAAACCCGCCCCGTCGACATCAATTCATCCAACTGGGACAACACGCTCGAACCGCTCCCACATCATCTGCAGCAGCCTGACGGCTGCGCAGCCACTTCCCCCGCTGAAGCGGGGGAAGTGACATCTGCCTCTTTCTTCCCCCGTTTACGGGGGAAGTGGCTGCGCACCGAAGGTGCCGCAGACGAAGGGGGGACCCTCCACCGCCGCCACACCTCCATGGCCCACGAAATCCACACCACCCACGCCCTGCGCCTCGGCTTCCGCCAGATCTCAGGCTTCCACGAAGACGACGCCCACCGCATCGAGCAGGCCCGCACGCTCCCCTTCGACTCCATCCGCGATCTCTGGCTGCGCACCGGGCTCGAGCCCGCCGTGCTCGAACGCCTCGCCGACGCCGACGCCTTCCGCTCGCTCGGCCTCGACCGCCGCGAGGCGCTCTGGGCGATCCGTGGCCTGCGCCGCGCCGGCGACAAGGACGACCTGCCGCTCCTCGCCGCCGCAAGCGCGCGCGAGTTCGAAGCCGACTTCACCCTGCCCGCAATGCCCCTCGGCGAGCACATCGTCGAGGACTACCGCCACCTGCACCTCTCGCTGAAAGCGCATCCGGTTTCCTTCCTGCGCGATCAACTCAACAGCCGCAAGGTGACACCAAACGACGATCTCCATCTCGCACGCCCTGGCAGAACGGTTCAGGTCGCAGGCCTCGTCCTCGTGCGCCAGCGCCCCGGCACCGCCTCCGGCGTGATATTCATGACCCTCGAGGATGAAACCGGCGTTGCCAACATCGTGGTCTGGCCCAGGAACTTCGAGCAGTTCCGCCCGCAGGTCCTGGGCGCAAGGCTAACCCTCGTGCGCGGCGAACTGCAGAGCGAGAGCGGCGTCATCCACGTCATCGCCGACCACATCGAGGACCTCACGCCCCTCCTCGACGAACTCGCCAGCGACACAAAACCCTTCCGCCCCGAAAGCCGCGCCGACGAAGTAGCGAGACCCGTCCCCGCCGGAGGCACCGCCCCCGGCAACAACCTCTACAAACATCCAAGAGACGTCCGCACGGTCCTGCCCAAGGGCCGGAACTTCCACTAAGCCCCCATCGTCTGCAGCAGCTACGCTGCGCAGCCACTTCCCCCGTAAACGGGGGAAGAAAAAGCGCGTGTTTCTTCCCCCGTTTACGGGGGAAGTGGCTGCGCGCCGCGAAGCG
>JBILMZ010000032.1:0-20881 GCA_044375275.1 Micropepsaceae bacterium
TGTTGCCCCGGCTCGAAGACATTGCCATGGATCGCTTGCTGGACCTGAGCGACTGGATCGCCATCGTGCATCCCAATGCTGTGACGCGGACGCTGACGTTCATCCATGCCGGCGCCGCACTCTCGATGATGCAGCGCGGGCCACTGATCGGGATGGATGGCCTTGACCTGGTTGATCCGACATTCAAGGGTGAGGCGTTCGATAGCGCCTTCCTCATGCTGACCCGGCCCAGCGGCCTGTGGCAGACGACGCCCGTCATGCTGACCGACGGCACGGATGGCGAGATCGAGTACACGGGCTTTCCGGTGTATGACGAAAAGGACCAGCGGGGCTTGATCGTTTTCCTGATCAAGCACCTGTTGCCCGCGCATGCCAGCATCTCCGTTGTTGGCCATGCCACCCAATGGGAGTGGCTGGAGTTGCGTACGAACTCAGGGCACTGACGTGTTTGTGCTTTCCGGTGTGGCCCTGGTTACCCGTTCGGCGAAGTAGAGCGCAGCCACCAGCAATGCAGCCGCCACGAAGAATGGCGCGCCCAGGATTGGCCAAACGCCCGCCGTCTCCTTTGCATCCAGCGCAGCAGCAAAAATTTGCGGATACAGCACAGGCGCGATGATGAAGGCGATGCCGTTCATGCTCGCCAGCGCCCCCTGAAGTCGCCCCTGCTCAGAAGCGCTCACACGCTGCGACATCATTGATTGCGCCGCGGGGCCATAGAAGGCCCAAAGCGCCGAGACGGGAATTGCGAACCAGATCCAGTTGCCGGTAGGGCCCAACGCGTAAATCAGAAAGCCGACAATGCCACACATGAGGCCAAACATCATGGCTCGGCGTTCACCCAAGCGCTTGACGACCGGCCCTGTCAGGCCCCCCTGAACCACAATGCTCGCCACACCAACAGCCGCCAGCGCATAGCTGATCATCATCTCGTTCCAGCCATAGCGATAGGTCACGAACCAGTTGAAGATGGTGGGATAGACGTTGTGCGCCATCATGTAGAGAAACTGGGCCACCGCCAGACCGAACATCTGTGGTTGCGAAGCCAGGAAAGAGAGGGCGGCTAGCGGATTTGAATTCCTGAGCGAGAATGTCCTGGAGCGCTTCTCTGGTGGCAGCGACTCCGGCAGGATGAAATAGCCGTAGAGTGCATTGACGAGACTAAGTGCTGCCGCAATCCAGAATGGAAGGCGCGGGTCGATGCTGCCGGTCAATCCGCCCAGCAGCGGACCCAGAACAAAGCCGATGCCAAAGGCAGCGCCCATCATGCCAAAGGCCGCGGCGCGTCGTTCGGGGGGCGTGATGTCGGCTATGTATGCGTTGGCCGTGCTGAAGCTGGCTGCCGTCATGCCCGAAAGGGCCCGGCCGATGATCAGCCAGGTGAGGTTCGGTGCCATGGCCATGAGAATGTAGTCCAGTCCCAGCCCGGTCATGGAAGCCAGCAGCACCGGCCTCCGGCCAAAGCGGTCCGACAGGGCGCCAAGAATGGGCGTGAAAGCGAATTGCATGATGGCCCACACCAGGCCCAACAGGCTGCCCATCCGCACGGCATCCGCGTGCTGCCCCTCCATGAAGCTTTCTATCAGCTTCGGGAGGACGGGGATGATGATGCCCATTGCGAGCACATCCAGCATCAACGTGAAGAAGATGAAGACGACGGCTGCGCGCGAGCGACCGGTTCCTGCCATGACTTTATCGTCGCTCATCACGCATCCGGAAAGCTGGAGTTGATGTCCCTTGTAGCTTCTTTCCCGCCGCAATGAGAAGGGATCTGGCCGAGATTGCGCGTGCGCTTGTTGCGGACCTCAGCCGGTCTCCCATATCCCAGTCGAATGACTCCAGGCTTCACTGACCCTTCAGGATCCTGCACGCGTCATCCACTATCCGCCGATGATCAAACGCCAATTCAACATCCCTCCAGTCGTCAACGTAGGCGGCAGAGGCTGCATCATCACCGCCCACAGGCTGCTGCGGCGATGGCTGCATCAGGAACGCCACGGAGACATTATGCCGGCGCGGGTCACGGTCCGGTGCCGAATAGACGCCGACGAGCCGCGTTATGCCGGTACGTACTCCTGTTTCTTCTTCCAGTTCGCGCTGCACGGCGGCCTCGACGGTTTCGCCATAGTCCACAAATCCGCCGGGGAGGGCGTACTGGCCCTGATAGGGTGGGTATTTCCGCCGGATGAGAAGAAGGCGCCCCTGCTGGTCGAAGAGAACGGCGTCGACGGATAGTGCGGGCGATGGCGGCATTGTACGTGTCAAGGACGAGGTTCCTTCTGGCCGGGATGCGATGCTTGACAGTGGGCAGGCTGTAAACCAGAAGTCCTTACTCCAGAAATCAGGTGGACGGAATGTTCTTCAAGTCCCGGTATCCTGTCATCGCGCTGAGCGCTGCTCTGGCCCTCGTGGTCATTGCGGCGCTGATCAGTTTTGGCGGTACGAGGTCTGGCCAGCCTGTGACTTCGTCAGGGGTGGGTCCTGTGCTCGCTGATTTTCAGCTGATTGACCAGAAGGGGGCTGTGTTTCGCAAGGCGAACGTGCTGGGCAAGCCCTCTGCCTTCTTCTTTGGCTTCACGAATTGTCCCGACGTATGCCCGACGATGCTGTCCTCGATCACGGCGCATCTTGGCAAGCTTGGGGCGGATGGTGACCGGATCAATTTCGTTTTTGTCAGCGTGGATCCAGCGCGTGATACGCCTGAAGTGATTGACGCCTATCTCTCGGAGTTTGATCCGCGGATACGTGGCATCTCTGGTCAGAAGCCCCAGCTCGACAAGCTGACGAAGTCCCTGGGGATCTACTATGCCAAGGTGGACACTGGCGGCGCGTCCTATTCGGTCGACCATAGCGCGCTGATCGTCCTTCTGGACTCAAGGGGGCAGTTCTTCGGGACGATCGCCTATGATGAAGGGGCTGATGTTGCGCTCATGAAGCTTCAGCGGCTGGCGGACGAGGGATATCGCTGAGCCATGTTTGTTACAATCGAGGGGCAGCGCATTTTCTTTGATGTGGTCGGAGCGAAGCTCGCACTTGATGCAGCGTCCATGCGCGAGAAGCCGACATTCATCGTCCTGCACGGTGGCCCCGGTTTTGATCATTCGGGCCTGCGTCCTGGCTTTGACCGGTTTGAAGGTGTGGCACAGGTTATCTACATCGATCACCGCGGCAATGGACGAAGTGTTCCCAGTGATCCATCGACATGGACCCTCGCGCAATGGGGGGATGATGTCTTCCGTTTTTGCGAGGCGCTCGGGATCGAGCGGCCTGTCGTGCTGGGCCAATCATTCGGTGGAATGGTGGCGCAGTCCTATGCGGTTCGACATCCGGGGCATGCGCGGGGGCTCATCCTGTCGAGCACGGCCGCCCGGATGGACATCGACGCGAGCCTTGAGATTCTGCGACAGAAGGGTGGGGATGTTGCGCTCGGTGTGGCGCGTCGCTTCTGGGAAATCGGCGATGACGAAGCGTTTGATGCGTATGTGAAGACGTGCATGCCGCTCTACAATACGACCACGCCGGTTGAGGGGCAGAGTTCAAGGGCGCGGGCCGTCATGCGTCCGGAAGTCTTTCGGCATTTTTCACTGCCGGGCTGCGAGATGCGCAAAATGGACTTTCGACCGCTATTGCGAGTCATTCGCTGTCCCGTGCTTGTCCTCGCCGGCAGCGAGGACCCTATCACGCCTCCCCAATTGTCCGATGAAATCCTGGCGTCGCTGCAACCAGAGATTGGCCAGTTGAGGCGCTATGAGAATTGCGGTCATGGCGCGTTCCGGGATGACCCCGAGACAGTTTATGGCGACATCAGCCGCTTTCTTGAAAGTCTGTAACGGCGTATGACAGAATTCCTCGCGCGCGTTGGTTAAGCCAAGTCTCCCAGGCGCGACATCGTCGCTCCCGGAGTACTTCGTGACGGATGTCCATCCGGTAGCGGATTTCCACGCGGACACTCATTTCGTATAGTCGTGTCGGGATTTTTCTCATACTAAATGAGTATCCGGACCGCTCCCCAAATGGGTGTTGGGAAGCGCGTCCCAAAAATCTGTCACAACGATACCTTGGGTGCATTGGTGGACAACGCAGTAATCTGGCTTCTGGATTCCCAGCCATTGATGCGCGCGGGATTGCGCGCGCAACTGGATGGGAAAGGATTCCGGGTCGTATTCGAAGCAGCGACGATTGAAGATGCGGCCTTGCTGGTTTCGCGCGGCGAAGCGGCAAACCTCGTTGTTGTGGACTATGGAATTGGCGGCGCTGGCGTCCAGCGCCTGAAGTCCCTGCTGCCGACGGCGCGGGTCGTCGTGTTGTCAGAGGCCGCAGAGCTGTCTTTCCTCGCTGAAATGTTTGGCGCAGGTGCTGACGGCTTCATGCTGAAGAGCATTGCGCCTGAAGCGCTTGTTGAATCACTGAAGCTTGTGCTGTTGGGTGAGAAGGTTTTCCCGAGCGTGCTGACGAATTTCCTTGGTGCGCTGCAAGGACACCAGACGGCCAGCCCCATCGAGCGCGTTCGTGTCGGCGATGTGGCGCTGTCGCAGCGCGAGCTCGACATCATCCGCAGCCTGGCCGATGGGCATACAAACAAGCTGATCGCCAAGGATCTGTCGATCACCGAGGCTACCGTGAAGGTGCATATCAAGACGGTGCTGAGGAAGCTGGGCGCTTCAAACCGGACCCAGGTTGCGATCTGGGCGGTTCAGCACGGGCTGACGAACGGGAATGGCAGCGGCTTTCGCGGCCGCTAGCATTCAGCTGTTGAGGTCCTCGCGCGTCACGCTGTCGAACTGCAGGATGAGGTCGGCGCCGAATGCACTGCTTGGCGTCTGGAAACCCGGCTTGAACTCCCCCTTTGCCACGCGCTGCGCAATGGACAGGCCTGTCAGCGCAGTCAGAGAATAGCCCTCGGGTGTCCGCAGGCGTGATCGGACGATTTCGTTCCTGTCATTGCGTGCGACGCCGATGAGTACCGCGAAGCCGTTCTTTCGTTGTTCGTCTGTTGGGCCTTCCGGCTGCCTGTCGATCTGCCGCTTGAGATAGGACTGCATGAACGAGAAGCCGAGAAATGCCTTCACCATGGCGGGCATCTTCACCATGCGCTTCAGTTGCGGCATGGCTTCAAAGTGAACTTCGATGTTCGGGATCTTCGTGGAGTGAAAAGCTGTCGAAACGTCTCCCCAGCTGACTGCATAGGTTGGCTTCAGACCGTTTCCGAAGTCGCAGTGGTCCTCATGCACGCCTTCCAGCGTCTCTATGTTTCCGCCGCGGCGAATGCGGGTGCCCTGGGCGACGCCTTCGACCATCGTCTTCGCGGTACCGCGCGACATCGTTCCGAGCCCGCCAATGTAGATTTTCAGGTCATGCGCGTCCGGCATGCGCCGCTTCATGTGTGCGGCGAGGCAATCAGACGGAACGACGTCGAAGCCGACGCCTGGCAGCAGCATCACGCCGGCGAGGCGGGCTTCGGCATCCCGGGCCGCGAGCGCCTCAAAAACGTCGATCTCGCCCGTGATGTCCAGGTAGTGCGTGTTCGTGCGCAGGCAGGCATCAGCCATCAGCCTGGAGGTGGACGAAAACGGGCCGGCGATGTGGAGAACAACAGCGACTTCCGACAATGCCGATTCGAGTTTGGCGGTGTCGGACAGGGAGAATGCGCGCCATTCAAGTCCCAGTTCAGTCGCGATTTCCTTGACCTTTTCCTCGCTCCGGCCTGCCAAGATTGGCGAAAGTCCCTGCGTTTTTGCTGTGCGCGCCGTGAGTTTTCCGGTATAGCCGGTCGCGCCGTAGATCAGTATCTTGCCGTCTCTCGACATTACAGATGTTCCTTTCAAGCCGTATCCCTGTTTGGGCGGCGTGTAGGGCAACGTCAAGGGCTGAACGTCGGGACGCGGTGTGTTACCAGTGTGCCCGTGCATATGGGGAATGAACGATGATTCGCACAACATTCCTGCTCTGCGCAGGTTTGGTTGCGGCTGCTTCGGTGGCCAGCGCTGAGGATATACAGCCTTCTCGTGCCTGGACCAATTGCCAGGGCGGGCCGGGAATCTGGAGTGACCTGAGACTTACGGCGTGCACGGAAATCATCAAGTCTGCGAAGTACAGCGGCCCGGAACTCGGGAAGGTGCATTATTTTCGCGGCAACGCCCGCCTCATGCAGAGCGACTATCGCAAGGCCATCGAAGACTACAATGCGTCGCTGGAGCTGGCCAAGAACAATCCCGATGCCCTTCATGAGCGTTGCTGGTCGAAGGCCGTCCTGAACACCGACCTTGAAGGCGCGCTGGCGGACTGCAACGAGGCGCTGCGGCTGAAGCCGAATGATCCCGAGGCGCTGGGTGGCCGGGGTTTCCTCTACCTGCGCCTCGGCTTCCTGAAGACGGCGCTGCTCGACTACAACGCGGCCATCGAGGGCATGCCCAACAAAGCTGAATTCCACTATGGCCGGGCGACGGCCAAGTTCCGGGCGGGTGACCAGGAGGGAGCGGATTCCGACTTCCTGACCGCGCGTGCCCTTGACCCGAAGATCGACGAAGTGTTTGCGCGCATTGACGAAGCGGGCGGCGGCAAGGGCTTCTGGACGGCGATCGCCGATTACTGGCGCTCGATAATGAAGTGGATTTACTAGCGGGTGCTGTGTTTTTCCCGAAGCGGGAATTCCGGGTGACTAACTCGCCTGTGGCGTGATTTGACATTCCGGCTTGAATTGTCAAATCTGCCTGCATGGATCCCAAGGATAATCTTCTCTCTGCATCGCGTCGTGTTTTCTCGCGGCACGGCTTCCGTCGCACGTCGATGGCGATGGTGGCGGAAGAAGCGGGCGTGTCCCGGCAGGCCATCTATCATCACTTCCCGTCCAAGGAGTTGCTCTTCAGTGCGCTGGTGGATTCACTTCAGTCGCGCGCCCAGGACGAAGCACATGGCGCTGTCGGTGAGGCCGAAGGCCAAGCGCTCCCAACGCAGCTCTTCAGGGCGCTCAGCGCCTATCACCTGAGCCTGGTCGGCAGTGTTGCGGGTTCGGCCTTTGCGGAAGAGCTCATGGAGGAAAGCGTGAGGCACTGCTCGGATGTCGTGTCTGCGCATGCCGAGCGGTTTCAGAAGTTTCTTGTTTCAATGGTGCGCGCGGCCTCCGATGCCGGAGAGATCGCCCTCATCGACAATGTGACCGAGCGGCAGTTTGTGACGATGCTCCTGGTGGCTGCGAAGGGTGTGAAGCTCTCGTATGCGCAAGCCGGAGAGCGCGCCTACATGCAGGCGCTGGAGCAGATGATCAGTACACTTTGCCGGGGGACCATCGTTCCCGGCGTGCGGGATACCATCAAACGCAGGATTGTGGCTGGGAGGGCCAGGAAATGATCACACTTACAGTCAATGGACAGTCGCATGGCGTCGATGCCGAGGAGGGCATGCCGCTGCTCTGGGTGATCCGGGACATACTGAACTTCACGGGCACCAAGTATGGCTGTGGCGTGGGCGCCTGCGGTGCCTGCGCCGTGCTGGTGGATGGCGCTGCGGTTCGCAGTTGCTCATTCCCGGCCGTCCTGGCCCAGGGGAAGCAGATCACGACGATTGAAGGCCTTGCTGAAGGTGACACGCTGCACAAGGTGCAGCAGGCGTGGATCGAGGCGCAGGCGCCGCAGTGCGGTTACTGCCAGTCGGGCCAGATCATGACGGCCGTTGCCCTTCTCAAGGAGAAGCCGCAGCCGACTGACGAGGAGATTGATGCCGCGATGACGAATATCTGCCGATGCGGTGCCTATGCGCAGATCCGTGCGGCCATTCACGCTGCGGCGAAGGCATAGGGGGCGACCATGGGAAAGATCACACGAAGACTGATGATTTTTGGTGGCGTCGCAACAGCCGGCGGGGGCCTTGCCATTGGTTACGGGCTCCTGCCGTACGACACGCTGGATCGCGCGCGCAGCCTCGCGTCCAAGGGCGACGCGATGCTGGCGGCCTGGGTGCGGATTGCGCCCGACAACACGGTCACAGTCATTGTCCCGCACTCCGAGATGGGGCAGGGCGTGCATACATCGCTGCCGATGATGCTGGCCGAGGAGCTTGATGCAGACTGGTCACTCGTTCGCATGGAGCAGGCGCCAGCGGACATGGCGTTTGCGAATGCGGGTCTCGCCCGGGGCTATTTGCGCGGCGACGCCTCGATCCCCTCATGGCTGAGTGGAACTGCGGATTTCGGCTTCCGGAAGATCTCCGAATTCATGAACCTGCAGATCACGGGTGGAAGCACCTCGGTACGGTTTACCGGCGTGGATGGCATGCGACGCACCGGCGCCGCAGCGCGGGCGATGCTCGTGAAGGCTGCGGCCCTGAAGTGGAACGTGGGTGAGGATACGATCGAGGCCCGCAAAAGCGTGCTGACCCACAAGGCCAGCGGTCGCACCATGACCTATGGCGAGATTGCGTCGGAGGCGGCCTCCATGTCGGTGCCGGCTGACGTGCCGCTGAAAGCGAAGAAGGACTACACGATTGTCGGGCAGTCCATCGCGCGCTTCGACATTCCGGCGAAGGTGGATGGCACTGCCCGCTACGGCGTCGACATGCGCCTTCCCGGCATGAAGTATGCCGCTATTGCCTCGTCGCCGGTCTTTGGCGGAAAGCTAAAGTCCGTGGACGAAAAGCCGGCCCTGCAGATGCGTGGCGTCAGCCAGGTGGTGAAGATTTCGGATGCGATTGCTGTCGTCGCCGACAACACGTGGCGCGCCAAGGAAGCGCTGGCGGCGCTTGCCCCGGTCTGGAATGAAGGTGCAGGAGCTGAACTCAGTTCCGAGAAGATTTATGCGTCGATGAATGCAGCGCTTGATGCTGCAAAGTTGACGGAGGATTCGGCGCGCGGTGATGCTGACGGTACGCTGAAGGCATCCAAGAAAATTGTTGAAGCCTCTTACCGCGTTCCGTTCCTGGCGCATGCGACCATGGAAACGATGAACTGCACGGTGCACTTCAAGGATGGAAAGCTTGAAGTCTGGGGCGGGTTCCAGGATGGCCTTGGCGCCAAGGTTGCTGCCGCGAAAGCCGCGGGGTTGCCGGTAGACAGCGTCACGATCAATCATACGGCCATGGGTGGCGGCTTTGGCCGGCGCGGCAATACGGTGGACTACCTGCTGAAGTCGATTGAAATCGGGAAGCAGGTCAAAGGACCGGTACAGGTTGTCTGGTCGCGTGAAGAAGACATGACGCAGGGTTACTATCGACATGCGTCCGTTGCCAGGCTCAAGGCGGCGCTTGATGACAGCGGCCGGATCACGGCGTGGCTGCACACCTTCACGGACAAGTATGATCCGCCGGAAGCGGTATGGGTAAACTATGACATTCCGAACCAGGCTGTCCGCTATGCGGACAAGATCAATCCGATTCCGTGGGGTCCCTGGCGCAGCGTCGATCATACCCAGCATGGCTTCTTCATCGAGACATTCATGGATGAAGTTGCGCAGGCTGCCGGCAAGGATCCGTTCGAGTTCCGGCGGGCTCATCTTGAGGGTTCACCCCGTCACAAGGCTGCGCTTGAGCTGGCCGCATCGATGTCAGGCTGGGGGCAGCCCCTGCCGCAGGGTCGTGCGCGTGGCATCTCGATCAGGGACGCCTTTGGCACGATCGTCGCGCAGGTTGCGGAAGTGTCGCTGACGGCTGACGGCTATCCGAGGGTGCACAAGGTCTGGAGCGCGGTGGATCCTGGCGAGGTGATCCACCCGGCGACGTTCACGGCGCAGATCCAGGGTGGTGCCATCTATGGACTGACCGCGGCGCTTTACGGCAACATCACGATCGACAAGGGGCGGGTGGTCCAGAAGAATTTCCCCGACTACGACATGGTTCGCATGGCTGATGCGCCTGAGCATGAGGTGAAGTTCATCGAGTCGGGTGCGCGTACGGGTGGTGCGGGCGAGCCAGGGACGGCGCCGATTGCGGCCGCGGTTGGAAATGCGATCTTCGCGCTGACAGGCAAGCGCATCCGGGAGCTTCCCTTCCGGGTAACTCCTCTCAACGCTACCTAGGAGGCTTTTGCATGTGGCGCGCGATGGCTGCTGGGCTGGCCCTGGTGGTGGCAATGGGGAGTGCGGCATTGAATGCTGCACTCGCCCAGAAGGCCGATAGTCCTTCGGTGGCGGCGTTTCGGGTCGTCCATAGCGTGGTCACGCACCCGCGCTGCATGAACTGTCATACGACGGTGAGCTGGCCAACGCTGGGTGATGACCAGCGCCGTCACAGTTTCAACGTGATGCGTGGTCCTGACGGCAAGGGAACGCCTGGCTTGAAGTGCACCACATGTCACACCGAAGTGAACCAGGTAGCGGGAAACGTGCCGGGCGCGAAGGACTGGCACATGGCGCCTGTTGCCATGGGCTGGACTGGTCTTGGTACGGCGGCACTCTGCAAGGCATTGCTGGATCCCGCGCGCAATGGCGGCCGACAAGGCAGCAAGGTCATTGCCCATCTCAAGTCGGATCCGCTGGTCCTGTGGGCGTGGTCGCCGGGCGCCAAGCGTTCAGTGCCGCCCGTGCCGCACGCGAAATTTCATCAGGCGGCTGAAGCCTGGATCAAGCTTGGTGCGGAGTGTCCGACGAACTGAGTGCCTAGCCCGACAGGGCCTGAAGCTCGGCACGCAATTTCCTTTTCAGCTGCTCGCGCAAGGCTGTCTCAGGCAGCTGCGCGATGTCCTCGCGCAGCAGTTCTGCCAGCAACCGGTGCACCATGAAGTGGGACTCGTTCACGCCTCTTCCTGCGCGAATGGCTTCCCTGCACAGCTCCGGACCGAATGCCACAATATCCGTGTACGTCATGTCTTCACTCCGACACTTGTTCTGAAACCACCCGCTGCAGGAGTGCGCAGCAGCGAGCCCAACCTCCACCGATCGAATGCTGACACATGATTCGCTGTGTGTCCCGCCGGAATTCGGGACAGAGTGATCAAAAAGTGAAAAATGAACACTCATTCCGCCTTCCGGCGGTTTGTGCAGTGCAGCAATCGGCGTGTGTGGGAGCGGCTACTTGTTCTTCGGCGCCTTGCCGCGCGGGCGGCGGGCAGCTTTGCCCCCCTTGAACTCAGGGCGGATGACCTTGTCATCGGCGACCGGTTCTGGGATTTCGGCCGGATCCGCTTCGTCTGCTGTGGCGAACTTTCCCGTGATCCTCGACATCAGGTCGTACTGGGTCTGGACATCCTCCATGATGCGCGCCATCGCGCCTGACGCCCAGCGCTGCCAGGCGTCGGCACGCTGCCCGGGGTCGGTGCTGCCGTTCAGTTCGCTGAGCATCGTGATTGTGGCTTCCGCGCCTTCACGGCGGCGTTCAAACCACTTGTCCAGGTTGGACTGGAAGCCGTCCAGCATCTGCTTCTGCACGTCGATGGCCCGCTTCATGGCTTCCACGTAGGCGGCGTTCGGGAAGGGTGCGTTGGCGAGTTCAGCCAGGATGTCGGACGGGGTCTTGTCTTCTGGCATGGCGCTGTTCCTCCTGACACTGCGGCTGGACGGGGAGTATGGCGCTGCCGCGTTGGCGCGCGGCCTGGCTGCCATGGTCATCCTAGCACCAACCGGGTGCCTGCGTCGCTGCAACTCTGGAGGAGTGGCCCAAACGCGCGTGCTGGCCCACTCTCAGCTATTGGCTCCGGACTGAATTCTGCTCACCCGGCATGGCCAGCAGATGATGATGGGGCTTTCGCGGCCAGCTCCGCCCGTTTCCGCGCCCGGTTGCGGGCCATCATGTTCAGGGCTTCGACGCTGGCCGAGAACGCCATGGCTGCATAGATGTAGCCCTTCGGAACATGGGCGCCGAATCCTTCGGCGATAAGTGCTGTCCCAATCATGAGCAGGAAGGCGAGGGCCAGCATGATGATCGTCGGGTTGGCCTGGATGAAGTTTGCCATGGGTGTTGCTGCCAGAAGCATCACGGCAACCGTCACGAGTACCGCGATCACCATGATGGGCACGTGCTCGGTCATGCCCACCGCCGTGATGATGCTGTCCACCGAGAATACGAGGTCGAGGATCAGGATCTGGACGATGGCGGCCGAAAAGCCGAGGGACGCCGCGCGCTTGTCGAACATGTCGGGGTGCGGGGTGGGGTCGACGTTGTGATGGATCTCCTTCGTTGCCTTCCAGACGAGGAACAGGCCGCCGGCGATCAGGATCAGGTCGCGCCAGGACAGGCCCTGGCCGAAGAAATTGACGACCGGCTCCGTCAGCTGGACGATGATGGCGATTGTCCCCAGCAGGGCGATGCGCATGACCAGTGCGAGACCGATGCCGATCCTGCGGGCCCGTTCGCGCTCGGCCTCGGGGAGCTTGTTCGTCAGGATTGAAATGAAAATTAGGTTGTCGATGCCCAGCACGACTTCCATGGCGATCAGTGTCAACAATGCGGCCCAGGCGGCAGGGTCTGCCGCCAGTTGCATGAGGTAGTCGAGCATGAAGTCCTCGCAAATCGGTTTCTGTCAGCCATGTACCAAGGGTCGCGAGGGGTGCACAGTCTCGAAAGAGCCCCCCGACCGTGTTCAGGTGACCTTGCAGCAGTTAGCCATCACTGTGGCAACAAGTACTCACCCAATATCACGCGACTTCGATGTCTTTTATACCCCCAATAGCAGGTATGCGAGGTTTGGTTACTCACCAGTGCTGGGTGGCCTTTCTGACACGCAAAGAGGGAATTGCTGGACGGTGCGTTGATCTTTTGGTGTGAAAAGCCAAAATCATGGGGTGTTGGCTCGCTTGACCGGTGTGGGGATGCCGCCAAGTGACCGACTAACCGCCACGGCGCATCGAACGCGCGCCACAAGCGGGGGGAGCGGGCTCTCTAGTGTGTTTTCGGCCGGATTACGTCACCAGCGATATCCGATTTTCCGAACCACTAGGAGCCCGCATTTTTTTTAAGGCCTCTCCCGGGTCTTTCCGTTCAAAGCATCCAGTCATTCTTCCAACCAGCTTCTTCCAACCAGCTTCTTCCAACCAGCATTGCGCTAGAAGCGCGTGTCCTGGTCACTCCGGCACATGATCACGGCTGACGCCGGTTCGACCGGGCCATGACGCGCCCCCTCAACTGCTGGTTCCTGCACTTCCCTTGAAGGTTGTTTCCTGCTTTCACGAACGCTGCAGGCAGGGCCTTCTTCATTGAGACGCGCAACGCTGCGTGCACTGCAATGACGACGCACTCTATTCAAAGTTTTTCTTCGTTGTCACGCTCAACCTGTCACCGGAAGTGGAATTTTTTCCGCGAACGTCCGGATATCTCAAAAGAGTGACATGATGCGCGCCTGCTTCGCGCTGATGGTGCACGACACGCCATCATTTCGCTCCGCAGAAGCGCAAATCTTCTCCATCGCAAGGTGTCTGGACGCAGATCGTTCTTGCCAGGAGGGAATGCCGGCAGGAGTTTCCCGTGCGTCCAGACTTGCGTGATCGTTGGTGGAAACGTCACGCGGAGTTCGCGCCACGATTGTTCGGGCGTCGGCGCAGTTCGTCCGCGGTAATGATGCCGTCACCGTTTCGATCGGCGCGCATGAACTGGGAGCGGGCACGTCCTCCGAATTCATCCGGGGTGATGGCGCCATCCATGTTCCAGTCGCCGTATCTCAAGGTGTCGATGTTGTCCCGATCGCTCAGGTCGAAGGGTGGCTTGCGCGGGTCCAGCCCTTGAGCCTTCGCCTTGGCGCGCCAGGCTTCAAGGCGTGCGTTGCGGTCTGCCCGCCGTGCTTCGACGTGGCGCTGGATCTCGGCAGCGTCGAGCCTTCCATCCGCGTTGGTGTCTACGCCGCGGAACTCCTGCGAGAGTGCACCGTCCAGTTCAGGCCTCGAGATGCGTCCGTCCTTGTCGGCGTCGTAGCGAATCATGCGCGCTTCTGCTGAAGGTGCCGAACGCGCGGACGCGCTGCCCGTTGAACCAGGCTCCATGATTGAAGTGTAGCCAAAGGCTGCGGCCGCGGCTGCGACGGCGATTGTCCCGGCGATGACGCCCGTGAAAGCCATGTTGGTCATGCGATTATCATTCCCTGAGTTTGATATTGAGCTCTCCGCTCATGTCCAAGCGGCAAGGAGGACGGTGCGTGTCGAGTGGTGCAAGGATGTGGCAAACTTCAGGTTTGTTTGTCGCTGACGGTCGCAGGCCTCTTAAATGACATAATTTGTTACAATCGTGGCGTCGTTGTTGGGCTGATCTTTCAAGTTTCAATTCCGAGATGACAGACACTGATCCGCATGTCCTGGTGGTGGATGACGCACGTGACGTGCGTGAACCGCTTGTCCGCTATCTTCAGAAGAATGGCTATCGGGCGACGGGTGCCGAAGGAGGCACTGCCACCCGCAAGCTGCTTCGCACCAAGTCGTTTGACCTTGCGGTGCTGGACATCATGATGCCCGGCGAGGACGGTCTTGCACTTTGCAGGTACCTGCGGGAGTCGCATGACCTGCCGGTGCTCTTCCTCACGGCAAAGGCAGATGACATCGACCGGATCGTCGGCATTGAACTGGGTGCGGATGACTATATGGTCAAGCCCTTCAATCCCCGGGAGCTCCTCGCGCGGATCGGTGCTGTGTTGCGACGGGTGGAAGCCTTGCCGCCCCGCCTGAAGGTCAAGCCGCAGCCACGGATCCGCTTTGATCGCTGGATTCTCGACAGTGTGCGCCGTGAACTCATTGATGAAAACGGCGTGGGCGTGGCGCTGTCGGCAGGAGAGTTTGCCCTGCTCACGGTCTTTGTCGGGCGGCCGAAGGTCATTCTCAATCGTGAGGACCTGCTCGGACTGACGTGCGGGCGGGACGCCTTGCCATATGACCGTGCGATCGACAATTCGATCATGCGGTTGCGGCGGAAGCTTGAAGTCCAACCCCGGTGTCCGCAGATCCTCAAGACCGTCTGGGGTGGCGGATATGTCTTTGCGGTCGAGACCGAGGTCCTGTGAAGCGACTGTCGGTTCCCCTGTGGCTCGAGATATCTGCAGGTGTCCTGCTCGTGCTGGTCCTGTCCAACGCGCTGACACTGTATGTGGCGGAGCAGCAAAGGCTGACTGCCGCGCGATCCGAGCGGTTTCAGGTCATAGAGACACGGATGGCCGCCTTCTTGAGCCTTTACAGGCAATTGCCGGGGGAGGCGCGGGCGCAACTGGTCAGCCTGGCGTCCGCACGCCATGAGCGACTTAGCGTGAGTGCCCTGCCACGTGTTGCTTCCGACGTCGTCCGTGATGCGCGCATGGAAGAACGTCTGCGTGATGCGCTGGGGCTGGAAGCGGCCGCCGATGTGCGTGTCGCGCGACGCGGCAAGCCCGCACTGAGCCTGATGAGCGACCAGCATCCACGTCGGCAGGAGCGATTTGCGGTTGCGGTGCCGATCGCGCCGGGTCAATGGCTAAACGGCGAATTCTATTGGCCCGTGGGTGAGTCACTCATTCCAGGCATTGTGTTTGCGGCTGGGGTTTCCGGCATCCTGCTCGTGCTGCTGAGCATGTGGATCGCACGGCGCCTGTCCTCGTCACTCAGGGAGTTGGCCCTTGCTGCGGAGCGGCTCCAGCACGGGTACGCAGTCTCTCCGCTCCGGGCACGGGGCTCCTCGACGCTGCAAGAGACGGTGGCCGCGTTCAACCAGATGGCCCAACGTCTCGTTCCTCTCGTGGACAGCCAGCGCACGGTGCTGGCCAGTGTCGGGCATGACCTGCGCACGCCCATCACGTCGCTGCGCCTGAAGAGCGAGTTCATCGACGACGAGAACCTGCGGCATTCCTTCGCCGGCAGTCTTGATGAGCTGCAGCATCTGACGGAGGCTGCGCTGCAGGTGGCGCGGGATGGCGTGAGTGACGAGCCCGCGCGACGCGTGGACATTGCCGCCATTGTCGAGAGCGTATGTGCTGACCTTTCCGATCTGGGGCTCGATGTCACGTGCACGTTGCCCGGACCGATGGAGGGGACCTGTCGGCCGCATGAGTTCCGGCGGGCCGTCCGGAACCTGGTTGAAAACGCGGTGAAGTATGGTGGCAGTGCGGCTGTGCTCGTGAGCGCAGGGCGGGAGCGCGTGCGCGTTGACGTGCTTGATCGTGGTCCCGGTCTTGCCGAAGACGAACTGGAACAGGTTTTCACTCCCTTTGTGAGGGGAGACAAGACGGGCAGGCCCGGCCATGGGCTGGGACTGACGCTTTCACGGGCCATCGCCCGGGCGCATGGCGGTGATGTCTGCTTGGCCAATCGTGAAGGTGGCGGACTTGCCGCCACGATCACGATCGCGCATCAGCCCTGATCCGTTTGGGATCAGATGGCGCGCCAATGGCCTTCTGCGCGCAGGCTGTCGACGAGTGACTGCTCGTAGGCCTCTTCCGGTGCGGCGCGGACCAATCTGTCCATGCATTCGGCGTCAGCGCCGATCAGGATGCGCCACTTTTCCTGCCTGACGCCGTCCAGGATGATGGTGGCTGCCTGTGCCGCCGTGGTTGGTGCGTTGGCTTCGAACTGTCGGGCCATTTCCTGTATCATCTGCTGGATCTGCAGGTCTGTCATGACATCAGCGGGCATGCCGTTGGCCTTGAGTGCATTCCGCGCTTCAGAAATTTCCGCGGCGGTCATCTCGCCGATACCATGGCCCGTCAGGACCTTTCTCGAGTTTTCCACGATCGACGTGCCAATGTGTCCCGGCATCACGACCGAGCATTTCACGTGCGGCGCGTGAAGCCTGAAGTCGTTGATCAGACCTTCGGTGAATCCCTTGACCGCAAATTTTGCTGCCGGGTAGGCCGTATGAGGGCGTTTCGGCCCCAGAGACGCCCAGAAGCCGTTTACACTTGATGTGTTGACGATGTGGGCTTCCTTCGCCTTCAGGATCATGTCCATGAAAGCGCGGGTCGAATAGTAGACGCCGTACCAGCAGACATTGAACGTTCGCTCCCACTGCTCGCGCGTGGAATTCAGGAAGCTGCCGCCTCCGCCGATACCTGCATTGTTGAAGAGAAGATGGATGTGATCCGTATCGAGTTCGCGGGCGACGGTGTCCCGGAACTTCAGGATCTGCGTTTCGTCCGACACGTCCGCGACGAAGGTCAGGACTTTCGTGCCCTGCGGCGCTGCCGTTAAGCATTGCTTTCGTGTCTCGGCCATGTTTTCAGCCGAAACGTCGCACATGGCCACGGTGCATCCTTCGGCCACCAACTGTTTGGCGAGTTCCCGGCCCATACCCGTGCCGCCACCGGTGATCACGGCAATTTTACCTGCAAAGTCTTTCATGTGAATTTCTCCTGTGAGGCGAACAATATCATTCCGTACGCGTTGCGTCAGGCGGGATTTTGCGCTTGAAGGTCATTGAGAATTGAAACTGCGCTGGTATGGTCGGCGCTCGCTTTTCGCAAGGGAAATCCTGATGTTCCGAGTGTCATTGTTTTCGGCCGTCCTCGCGGCCTCATCCATGCTTGTTGCCGTTCCTGCCATAGCCGCCAAGCCGGCACCGGTGAGTGAACTGGTACGACTCGTCGACATCCCCTACGGCGAGTTCACGCTCGACAACGGATTGCGCGTCATTGTGCACACGGATCGGAAGGCGCCGATCATTGCCGTTTCGGTCTGGTACGGCGTCGGCTCCAAGCATGAGCCGAAGGGCAAGACAGGGTTTGCGCACCTGTTCGAGCACATCATGTTCAACGGATCGGAGAACGCGCCGGGCGATTATTTCGAACCGTTGCAGCAGGTTGGCGCCACTGATTTCAACGGCACGACGTGGCTGGACCGCACGAATTACTTCCAGAACGTGCCGACGGGCGCGATCGAACTGGCGCTCTTCCTGGAGAGCGATCGCATGGGCCACCTGCTGGGTGCCGTCACGCAGGAGAAGCTGACGAACCAGATCGGTGTCGTTCAGAACGAGAAGCGGCAGGGTGACAACCAGCCCTATGGTCTTGTGCGCTATGCGCAGCAGGAAAACCTGTTCCCGCCCGGCCATCCTTACCACCATTCCACGATCGGCTCGATGGCAGACATCGGGAATGCCAAGCTTGAAGACGTCAAGCAATGGTTCATCGACAATTACGGCCCGAACAACGCTGTATTGGTTCTCGCCGGTGATATCGATGCGGCGACAGCCAAGCCGCTGGTGGAGAAGTATTTCGGTTCCATCAAGCGCGGTACGCCGCTGCGCGATGTCAGCGCGCCACTGCCGACCCTGGCTGCACCCAAGACTGAGGTGATGAAGGATCGCGTTGCCACCACGCGGATCTATCGCATGTGGGCGGTCCCGGGGCTGAATGACAAGGAGTCTGTTGCGCTTCAGGCTGCCGGCACGGTGCTGGGTGGGCTTTCGAGCTCGCGGCTCGACAATGCGCTTGTTCGTGACGAGAAGATTGCTGTGCGCGTGTCGGCAAATGTCCTGCCGTTCCAGCTTGCCAGCATCTTTGAAGTCAACGTCGACGTGAAGCCCGGCGTGGATGCCGCGCTGGTGGCCAAGCGCATCGACGAGGTGATTGCGAAGTTCATGGCAGAGGGGCCCACGGCGGATGAGCTGGAGCGGGCCAAGACGCTTGCCGTGTCGGGGACCATTCGCGGGCTTGAAGCGGTGGGCGGTTTCGGCGGGAAGGCCGTGACGCTTGCCGAGGGTGCGCTCTATTCCAACGATCCTGCCTTCTACAAGAAGGACCTGGAGCGCTGGGCGGCGCTGAAACCCGCAGCGGTCAAGGCCTCGACGAAGAAGTGGCTGTCGCGTCCGGTCTATTCGCTCACCGTGGAACCTGGCGAGCGAACCGAGACGGGTGCCGAGCGCGGTGGCGACCCGGGGCTCAAGGTCACGGGTACGCAGGCGCCCTCCTTCTACAAGGATCCGTCCCGCACGGACGAGACGCAGGGGCCGCTCATGGCCGTGGACCGTTCGAAGTTCCCGGAGGTGGGCTCGCTTGCGCCGCTCGACTTCCCGACGCTCGAGCGGGCGAAGCTGTCGAATGGCATGGAAGTTGTCTTTGCGCAGCGCAAGTCGGTGCCGGTGCTGCAGGTCTCGCTGGAGTTCGATGCGGGCTATGCGGCCGATCCCAAGAATGCGCTGGGTACGCAGTCGCTGATGCTCGAGCTCATGCCGGAAGGCACGACGTCGCGCACGAGCGTGCAGATCGCCGAAGAGGGCGAGCGGCTGGGTGCGTTCATCAGCACGGGCGCCTCGCTTGACCGCACGTCGGTCTCGCTCAACGCGCTGACGACAAATCTGGAGCCGTCGCTTGCACTGTTTGCCGACATCGTGCGCAATCCAAAGTTCGAGGCCTCGGAAGTCGAGCGCCTGCGTGGGCAACAGCTGGCGCGGATTGCCTCTGAGCTGAACAACCCCAATGCCATTGCCTCGCGGACCCTGTTCCCGATCCTCTACGGCAAGGACCATCCTTACGGTGTGCCGCCGTCCGGCACCGGTGAGGCGTCGGTCGTCAAGTCGCTGACGCGCGAACAGCTAGTGCAGTTCCATGGTCAGTGGCTCAGGTCCGACAATGGGCGCTTCTTCGTCGTGGGCGATGCAACGCTGGCGCAGGTGGTTGCCGCGCTCGAGCAGAGCTTCGGTGACTGGAAAGCGCCGGCCACGGCGCTGCCGAAGAAGTCGTTCGACGTCGCCTTGCCGAAGCACAAGAGCCGCATCGTGCTCGTCGACCGGCCGAAGTCGCCGCAGTCGCTGATCGTGGGTGCGCAGCTGCTTGATGCGAAGGGTCGGGATGAGCTCGTGGTCCTGCGGGCTGCCAACGAGGTGTTCGGCGGCAGCTTCCTGTCGCGCATCAACATGAACCTGCGCGAAACCAAGGGCTGGTCCTATGGCGTGCGCAGCCAGGTGCTGAACCCGCTCGAGAGTGCGCCGTTCAACATCTCCGCGCCGGTGCAGTCAGACCGGACGGGCGATTCGGTGAAGGAACTCGTGTCCGACCTGAAGGCGTTCCTTGGCACCAAGGGTGTGACGCCTGAGGAACTCAAGCGCACCGTCAATGGCAATGTGCGCGGTCTTCCCGGGCGCTTCGAGACGTCGGCTGCGGTGCTGGGCGGCTTGCAGACGATCGTGAACTATGGGCGCACGGACGACTACTTCGAGACGCTTGCGGCGCGCTACCAGGCGCTTAAGGCCTCGGACCTCGACAATGCTGCGCGTGCGAAGCTCGATCCGTCGAAGATCCTGTGGGTCATCGTGGGCGATGCGTCGGTGGTGAAGGCGCAACTCGACCAGCTCAAGCTGCCGGTCGAGGTGGTGCCTGCGCCCGTCATGAAGTAATTGATGAATGGCGCGGTGGGGATGACCTGCCGCGCCATTAACAAAGCAGTTGTTGCGCCCCTCGGCGGAACGGATATCGTGCCGCCTCGCTGTCATGCAGGGAATGCGAGGGGCAATGGCTGAGGGTTCAGGGGCGGTTGCCGATGCAGGCCCCAAGATTGAAGTTCCGGACTCCGTCAAGAAGACCCGCACCTACGCCCTCGTCATCCTGACACTGGCGTATACGTCCAGTTATCTCGACCGCACCATCGTCGGGGCCGTTGCCGAGCACATCAAGAAGGACCTCCTGCTGTCGGACACCCAGCTCGGGCTGCTGACGGGATTCGCGTTTGCCGTGTTCTATGCGACGCTGGGGATCCCGATTGCCGTCCTGTCAGACCGGATGAACCGCCGCAACATTGTCGCTACGGCTGTGACGGTCTGGAGTGTGATGACGGTGTTCTGCGGGCTTGCCGGCAACTATGTGCAGCTTGTACTGGCGCGCATCGGGGTTGGCATCGGTGAGGCTGGTTCGTCTCCGCAATCCCACTCCATGATCGCCGACATGTACGCGCCGCACGAAAGGTCGTGGGCGCTCGGGTTCTATGCGCTCGGTGTTTTCCTGGGCGGCATGCTGGGGTTCCTCATCGGTGCTCCCCTTGCCGAGGTGTGGGGGTGGAGATCTGTCTTTTTTGTTGTGGGCTTCCCC